>NZ_WYDS01000015.1 GCF_009914765.1 Halodesulfovibrio sp. MK-HDV
GATGATGCCCGCGTAATCTGATGCGCTGAATGCTTCTCACTTCAACACCCAGAATGTCTTGCAAGTGGCTGGTAAGCGGTTCGAACCGTTTTTTTATGTCTGCATTTCCTTCTGTAGGGATAAATCCGATGCGGATTTTTGCAGGCCATGCATCCTGTCCGGCGGCAGCAAGGGCAGGCATTGCCAATGAGATAAGCATAAACGCAGCAACAATGCTCACAACTAAACGACGAAACATAGTTTTCTCCAGAATGTTAAAAATAAAGAGTTGGTACCCGTCTACGCTAGGCACAAGCAGCAAGCTCGCCCATAGCCTCGTTAATACGTGCTCCGTAAATCTCTGTGATCATGTCATCATCAAGATTTAACGGTGAGACATCGTGAATGACTTCGCCGTGGCGCATACCGACAATGCGCTTGCCGTACCGAGTGGCAAAATCGATATGATGCAAGTTTACAAGAACCGGAATGTCGCGGGTTTCATGAATCTCCCGAAGGGTATCCATAACAACCTCTGCACTGTGTGGATCAAGACTTGCGATTGGTTCATCAGCAAGGAAAATTTCCGGCTCCTGCGCCAGTGCGCGGGCAATGGCGACACGCTGTTGCTGTCCGCCGGAAAGGGTGTCTGCCCGTTGAAAAGCAAGTTGTGCGATGCCGACTTGTTTTAGGCATTCAAAGGCGGCTTCTCTTTCATCTGTACTGAAATGGCGCATCAGCGAGCAGCATTGACTGAACATTGAATTGTTGAAGCGCAGACGGCCGACCAGAACATTTTCCAGAACAGTAAGACGGCGAACCAGATGAAACTGCTGGAAGATCATTCCTACCTTGCTGCGCACTTGTCTGATTTGTTTTCCTGATACGGAAGTGATGTCCTGTCCGAACAGTTCAAGTGTTCCGGAGGTCGGGCGAATAAGGCGGTTGATACATCGAAGCAGAGAAGACTTTCCTGCCCCTGATGACCCGATAATTGAAATGAATTCATTTGATGCCACTGTGAGTGACACATTTGAAACAGCACGCGTACCATTGGGATAGACTTTGGTCAGTCCGTTTGTAGCAATGGCTGGTGTTTGTTTATTAATGGTTACCTGTGTAACATTTTGCATACGTCATTTCCTCATGAACCGTTCAAAACAGAGTTTTTTGTTTTTGATGTGATGGTTCTACGGGGTGAATGTGGTAGCTTTGTTACACAAATATTGCAGGGCGTTGACTGCTATTGATAATCTAGACAAGTGATGGATTGGTCTATTGGCAAAGGCCGTTTTAGGTGTTCTCTTGGTTGTGAACTTGGTGTGATTATTAGAGGAACAGTTTTGTGCCGTGCTTGAATTTGAGCTTGAAAATGTTTTGCAACAGGCAAGACAATACGAGTGGTGAAGGGACACATATGCGGGAAGGTGCGGCTGTTTAGGGTATGGGAATGATGTGTACACATGAAATTTTGCATGAAAAAAGGGTCATAGATTTGTATCTATGACCCTAATTTTTTGGAGTGGCAAGATGGGGGCAGCCTTTACCTTGAACGTATATGCAAGGTCGTAGGACAATCTTACCTGTCTTCTTTTTAGCGAGGCGTTTGAACCCTCATCCTTATATATGAACTGCTCGTGCTAGCCTTGTTGAAGTTCCTGAATCATGTTTTTGAGTGAGTCGGAAACAGTACTGAGGTCGCGCACAGAGTTTTCAGCATCACGCATTTTTTCAGCAGTGATGGTTGAAATGTGACTGATTTCTTCGATTGCCTGTGTAATTTCTTCACTGGCGGAAGATTGTTGTTCAGCCGCTGTGGCAATAGCTCTTACTTGGTCTGTTGCTGGTGTAACTTTTTCTACAATGCGCTCAAAAGCATGGCCGGATTCTGTAACGAGCTGAGTAGCAGCTTCTACCGCGTTGGCAGTGTTCGTCATAGCTTCAATGTTTTGATAGGTGCCGGATTGGATAGACTGGATGGCATCACCAACGTGTCTTGTGGCATCCATGGTTTTTTCAGCAAGCTTGCGCACCTCGTCTGCTACAACAGCAAAGCCGCGTCCGGCATCGCCAGCCCTTGCTGCTTCAATTGCAGCGTTCAGGGCGAGCAGGTTTGTCTGGTCTGCAATGTCGCTGATGACATTAAGGATGTCGCTGATAGAGCCAACCTGTGTTCCCAGATCGCCCATTTCTTTCTTTAGATGCTCACTTAATGAATATACGTTTTTGATGGTTGAAACGGATTCTTCTACAACTTTCAAGCCGGATTTTGCTTCACTGAATACAGTATCTACGCTTGTTGCTGCTTCAGAGGCATTACGTGCAACTTCTAAAATTGTGCTGTTCATCTCTTCCATAGCAGTGGCTGTTTCGCTGTTGCGCATGTCCTGCTGGCTTACGCCGTCTGCAGTTGTGCGTACGCTTTCAGTCATATGGGAGGAAACAGTTGTAAGGTCGCGTTCAAATACTTCCAATTGCTCTGCCGCCGCAAGTTTGCCCTGACTATGTGCTTGAAGGGCTTCTTTTTCTGCTTGCTCAGCTTGTGCTGTTGCTTTTTTGGCTTCGTCAGAATGAAGGCTAACTTTTTTCATGTTGTCTTCAATTTCTTTCATGTTCTCTTGAAGCTTGGCTGCCATAGTGTTTACGGCTTGCTGCATGTCTGCAATTTCGTCTTGTCCCCGAACTACACAGCGCGAATCAAGCCTACCATTTGCGATGTCGCTGATGACTTTGGATGTGTCGACGATTGGACGGGAAATAAGTCCTGCAAGGTAGAAAATTCCTGCAAAGGCAACCAGAATACAGGCAAAGCCAGTAAGAAGCAGGGTGCGGGTGAGGTTGTTTGTTTCAGCAAGAACAACGTTCATGGGAACAGAGAAAGATACGACCCATTGTTTTTCAGACTTACCGAATTGAACAGGCATAAGGACTCGAAGAGTCTCGTCAGTTTCGTTGATGACCGTTTCACCATCCTGAGCGCGAATAAAAAGTTGGTGTCCGCTTTTTACCATGTCGTCGTACGGAGTTCCAAGGGCATCAGGATTATTTGTTGCTGCTTGCACCTTACCGGAAGAATCAATCAATGCCATTTGGCTGTTACCGTCAAATGCATCAATATGGTTCACAATGTTATTGAGGAAATCGGCAGAGAGATCTACACCGACAACACCAATAGCTCTTCCGTTTACAATCGCTGGTACGGAAAGGCTTGAAATGGTGAAGGTGAGACCTTGTCTGTCTTTATACGCGGTAATAGCAGAAGCGCTTTCTTCTTTGGTGTCGCGGCTGTAGGTGTACCACGGCTTATCTAAGTTATTGCAGGAATAAAGAGCAAGTGCTCCATTTTTCTTGTTCCAGTATGGTGCAAAAACTCCCTGCTCTGTGCTGTGAGTCATCTCCGTAAGGTTGTCAGAATCTTTTCCGTACACGTTGGGTTCAAGCACAGCCCATACCCCAAAGAGTTCGGAGTTAGCTTCTCCGGTTCGCTGGAGCATTTCAACAATGAGATCACGGTCGGCAGGGCGGTTTGATTTAACAATAGCCTCGATTGATTGAGAGATAGTTCTGCCAATGGTGAAGCCGTCATTAAATCGCTCTTGAATGAGCAAAACTTGTTCTTGTGCAATTTTGTAACTGATGGCTTGAGCATCTCGTATGGCGGCTGAGCGCGTAAAGCTGATGGATGTGGTCAGCAAAACGGCAAACAGTACGATAATGCACGCCGAAATTTGAATGAGCAGTTTAACTTTTAGAGAATTCAGTCGCATAGATGCCTCCGAGACGTTAGTGTGAGAGAAACAGCGCGTGTGGGGGGAATAGTTATGTAATCCAGTCTATTAGGAGGAAGATCGAGAGTCTTCGGGGTAATCGTCGATCTAATAAACGTGAAGTTACTGCTCTATTTTGAATGCTGTTTGTACGGTTCGCTCTACAGGTTGGGCAGAGTCGGGGAAGGCCGAGTGCTTTAAATGTATCTGGTCGCAAAGTGAACGTATAAATTTAGGACCTATTAGTTCAGAATATGAGCGTGGTGCCATAAAATGTGACTGTATTCTTATTCGAAACTAACTTACCAAATTTATTGAATAATCAGAGCAATAGGCATGCCAAGAGGATGCTTTGCGTTATTTTCTTTAGTTCATTAAATTCAGATGGTTATGTGTAGCGCTGTTTGTGTGATCATATAGTGTTGTAATATAGATGAGTGCATATTGACTCAGCTGTGCGGTTGTTACCGCGTTGTAAGCATTACAGGGTGAACCAAATTTGGTTCTTAGAGTCGTAACTGACTCGATTGGATGGTTTGTTTGCAAGAAACTGACTAATCTTTTTTGCAGAAACGTATGACCCCTTCTAAGAAGAGAGAACTGATTGATGGAGGCTGTAAGCGTCGTCTGAAGAATATGTTTTGTCTGGGACAAGGTGGTACGAACTGCCAGCAAAGATGGGGATATGTGATGTGAAGAGAAAAGTGTTCAAATAAGATGTTGCAACTGTCTGTGAGTAGTACTTTTTTTGTTTTTTCTATATATGACATGATACTAGTATGCAGCAGTTAAGCTTGGAGGAAGGATGGAGTCGATTGTTAAACTTTCTGAAGAAAATATTGATGATGAGCACATATGTTGCGCCATAGCGGATAAGAAATGTGCACACGGATATCAGGCAAAAAAGGACTGGCTGGCAGGGCAGTTTCAAGATGGATATGTTTTTAAAAAGCTGGATGTGCGCGGTAAGGTTTTTATTGAATATGTTCCGGCAGAACATGCATGGGTACCTGTTGATGCGCCTAACTATTTGTTGATCAACTGCTTCTGGGTTTCAGGTAAGTACAAAGGGCAGGGGTACGGACAAAAATTACTTGAAGAATGCATGGCAGATGCCCAAGGCAAGGACGGAGTAATTGTAGTTACTGGCAAGACAAAGCAGCCGTTTATGTCCGATAAACGCTTTTTTAAAAAGCAAGGATTTGAACTGCTGGATACAGCGCCACCATATTTTGAGCTGTGGGGGAAATGCTTTTCAGAAAAAGGAGCTCGGCCTGCATTTAAAGCTTCGGCTAAGTCTGGTGAGTGTTCCATTAAAGACGGCTTAGCAGTCTATTACACCAATGCCTGTCCTTTTACAGAGCACTACGTTGAAGACTTGGTGCGCGTGGCAACTGCGCGTGGCAAAAAAATTACAGTTCGTAAGCTTGAATCAAAGGAAGAGGCACAAGCGCACTGTATGCCATATACAAACTACACAGTCTTCAATGATGGCGTGTTTGTGACCCAACGTATTCTTTCTGAAAAAGAATTTGATAAGATTTTTTGCAGCTAGCGATGCTTCGCAGTTAATATTGGAGAGGCCTACATGACTGCGCATGCGGGTTCTGTTTGGCAGTAAAAAAGGCAGCACAATGTAAATTTTGTGCTGCCTTTTTTGAATTTTTAGGCTTGGAAGAGCGAGTGCAGAATAGCGGCGCTATGCTGAGTTACGCTGTTTCAATATTGTATCGTTCAAAGAGGTTATTGTACCGCTGTTCGACTAAATTGAGTTTCTTAGCTTTGGCTTCCAATGTGGATTGTAATGTGAGGTCTAACGTTTTTTTGGACAGCGTTTCAAGCTCTGCGGATATGTATCGGGTAAAACCTTCGTGATCTCCATTGAAAACATCGGTTTTTTCCGCTGCAAACTGACTCATCCATTGAACTTCAATGGCTGCGATAGTCTTAATAGCCGGATGCTCATTGAGAGGAGGAATTTTATTTTCCATGCGGGCATACTTTTCAGTCATTAAATTTCGACCATGCATTCTTGCGACTGTAATATCGTAAAGATGTGATTCCAGTGTTTCCTGCGTGGAGACTGAATGATGCATCCAGCGCATACTCCGGAACGTTTTAATGCGCTCCTGACATGGTGAATGAATAGTGGAAATTGCTCCTTGAAACATTTCAAGTTCAATATCTACAATTTGTTCTATTAAAGTGTCATGCGTATCTTGGTTGTTCATTTGTCCACTCCATGATGTCGTTGCATGAGTATGATTGGTCTTAAAAAGGTGTTTCCCAACCTGTGAAGCAAATGAGCCCTTCTTCTTCGGCAATCTTTTTGAAGCGCTGCATGTCCTCGTTGGAAGGTGGCTTCTGGTCTTCAAGCGCATAGGTAGTGCCAAGCTGGCGGTATTTGGATTCGCCCAGTCTGTGGAATGGAAGCAGGTTCAAAACATCTAAGCCAATGTCTGCAATAAATTTTGCAGTTTCTCTGATGTTTTCTTCACTTGCATTTAATCCCGGAATAACTGGGATACGTGGAACCATCACGCCGCGGTGCTCACTTTGGGCTGCTGCCTTGATGTTATGAAGAATCAGCTCGTTTCCTACGCCAGTGAGTGCCTTATGGCTCTCGGAGTTCATGTGCTTGATATCGATAAATGCCCAGTCAACGTAGCTCATTACTTCGAGATAAAAGTCTGTTGCGACACATGATGTGGTTTCAATGCATGTGTGAATGTAGCTTTCTTTACAGTTTTTGAGCATTGGGAGAATGAAATTTCGTTGTAGTAGAGGCTCGCCACCACTGAATGTCACACCGCCGTTACTTCCCCAAAACTGCCTGTCGCGTTGGAAAATTCGCATCAGTTCGTCAATGGTGTATTCAACACCGCTTGAAACTACGCCTTCGTAATAGCAGGTAGAGATGCAGTCCATGCTTTCGCATACATCACAGAATTCGCGATTGAAGTTGAGTTTGTCATCAACTAACTCCACAGCATCATTCGGACATGTCTCTATACAGTTGCCGCAGCATTGACAGCGGCTTTCTCTATACATCATGACAGGTTTTCTGAACAAACCTTCCGGATTGCTGCACCAAAGACAGTTTAGTGGGCATCCACTTAAAAACACGGTTGTTCTAGTTCCGGGGCCGTCATGAACTGAGTGTCCCTGAATGTCGAAGATAAGACCGTTAGAATTAATATCATGAGCGGGTTGGGTGGAAAGTGGGGCTTGCGACATTTGTCTCTCTCAGTGTGGACGTTTTTAAAACGGGAAGCTGAATGAACAGCTCCCCGACAATCTCTTGAACTAGTTCGCAGGAAGTTCTTCAGAAACAGCTTCACTGGCTTCTGGCGCTGTGGAAAGCGGCAAGCTGGTAGCAAAGAGAACGGAAACACCAAATGCACATGCGGCAAATACAATAGAGTACTGGTAACTGCCGTATGTATCTTTCATGTAACCACCGATGAGAGGACCGATGAATGGGCCGATACCCATTACTATAAGGGTAGCAAGTCCCCATATTTTACCAAGAGTCGCTCGTCCGTAAACGGCTCCTGTGTAGCCGACAACGCCACCCGGAACGATTGCCCAGTAGATAGCAAAGATGAAACAGGCGGCTATGCCTAAAATTGTGCTTTCCGGCGTTTGAAGTAGCAGTAAGCCACATGCGAAAATACCTGTTGCAGGGCCGAAAATGAGCATTTTTTTACGTCCCTGTGCTTCACAGGAAGAGAACTGAACAACTTTGTCTGCAACAATGCCGAGCAGCGGCATGGAGAAAATACCAACGATGCCGATGATGATGTACATGTTGGTGGCTTTTGAAAGGGAATGGCCAAGGTCAGCTGTCCAGTAGCTGACAACCTGTGTCCATACAAGAAATTCAGCAAGCATACTGGTCAGGAAGGTGAGAACAACACCCCAGATTGGATAGGTAGAGAATGCTTCTTTAACACCCCATACGTATTCAGGCTGGCCGGATGCAGATGGAACTTCGCCAAATGGCTTCATGCCATAATCTTCCGGACTCTTTTTGGCGAGTAAGGCTGCAGCAATAAGGCAAACAAAAGTTAATCCGCCAAGCAGTATCATCGCAGAACGCCAAGCGTCGCCTTCTGCACCGGCAAGGCTCTGTTTTACAAACAGACTCATAACTACCTGTGAGAGCGGAGCACCGGCAAAGGCAATACCGAACATTTTAGCGTATTGCTTACCTACATACCATTTGCGGATGGAAATGGTTGAAGAAACCCAGAGCATACCTGTAGCAACACCGGCGAGGATACCGTAGGAGGCATAGTAGGCATACAGGGAATGGACCTGACTGGTTACACAGAAACCGGCAGCTCCAAGAATTGCACCAAGGAAGAATACAGGTTTCGTGCCCCATTTATCGAGAATCATACCGCAACCGAAAGCTGCGAGTGCGTAACAGACCATCATGAATGAGTAGCCGAGTGTTACCTCAGCCTGACTCCAACCCATATCGGCACTCATAGGCACCTTAAGGATTGAGAAGGTTGCGCGGTATCCGAATAGACAGAACATAGCCAGTCCTGATGCAGCGACAACTGACCAGCCGTATTTTTTTCGCTTATCTTGCATATTCTTTTCCTGCTTTTATAAGGCGGAAGCATTTCTGCTCCCGCCTCGGGCTGGTTATTTAGATTTATACATTTCGCAGGTTACAGCATTCATGTCACCGTATGCGATGAATTTATTTTCCTGTTCGCTGGCTTCACACTGTCCAATGTATGTATCAGATTCAGTGTAGTTTTGACAGAACTTGCATTTAGGCATCATGGTGTAGCTGGAAGGGGCTGTTGCATCAGCTTTTACCCATTCACCAGTAAGGCGATCGAGTCCTTTGTCCACGTCAACAGGTACAAATTCACGGGTATCACGATATGTAAGTTCCATAATTAGATTCCTTCGTATTCGGTACGTGCAATAAGTTCATCCTGAACGCTCTTACCAATTTCAACCCAGTACTGGGTAAAGCCAGCAACTCGAACCATGAGGTCACGATAGTTTTGCGGGTTGTTCTGAGCGTCGACAAGCATTTTGGAGTCAACAACGTTGTACTGAACGTGGAAGCCGCCTTTACGCATGTACGCACGGGTAAGGTCGATAAGTTTGCGTGATCCAGCTTCGCCGTTAATTGCGCTTGGGTGGATCTTAATGTTGAGCTGTGAGTTCTGTGACTGGGAATGATCCCAACCGGCAGCGGAGCTCATCAATGCAAATGGACCATTGCGATCTGTACCTGGGTATGCTGACAAGGAAGCATCAGCGAACGTAGTTCCGGAAAGACGTCCGTCAGCAGACGCGATGGTTGCTGAGCCCATTGCACCGTGTGTAGATACTGAGATCTGGCATGGGTACATTGGATGGCCGTAAAGGGATTCGTAGTTTGAACAATCCGGACAGAAGAAGTTTTCCCAGTCTTGCAGGATGGAGTCGGCATACTCAACGTCGTTACCGTATTTTGGTGCCTGCAGGCACTGGAAGTGGAGTTTGTCCCACTCGCCGTGATCCAGATCTTTTTTCTGCTGGTCAGCAATGGAGAAAGAGTTAACTTCGTGCGCTGTTCTAAAGCCAAAGTTGTTTGCCATTGCTTCTTTCAGACCGTCAAGGGAAACTGTTTTTTCTTCAAAAACAAGTTTCTTGATGGCTGCAAGAGAGTTGATGGTTGTGATGGTACCGGCAGATTCTACGTTGTAGGTTGCATTGTAACGATAGCCAAGTTCGTTAATGAGATGACCAGTTGCAAGGCAATCCGGTTTCAGCATGGAGTGGAAGACGCCCATGTTGTTTTTACGCCAAACATCATGCTGTACGTTGTTGGTAAGTGCCAGAACGTCACAAGCTTTCTGCCAGTACAACTTGAACTGATCCCAGATTGTATCGTAGGAATCAAGTTTACGGCCATGCGGTGCAAAAACCTGTTCTTTAGTTCTTTGATCCAAACCATTCCACAATGTGAGTTCAAGAACTTTAGGCATGGAAACAAAGTGGACACCAACGGAAGTCGGCTGGCCTGCACCACCAGGAATCCAGTACTCTTTGTCATTAAGGTGTAGCGGTTTCCAGCAACATGCGGATGTTTCAAGACAGCCGCCGATAGCCCATGCACGGGCTTCTTCTTCTGTCATACCTTCCGGGCCGTACTGCTTCATAAGGAAACTGTGAGCAACAGGGGTGTTCATGAATGCAGGGTAGCCAGCACCGGTTTTGATTACATCAGCAGCGAGCATGAGGAAATCTTCCGGTAATTTCTCATCATAAAGAAGAGCAATAGTCGGCTGCGGCATAGCGTTGGAAGCAGCAGCACGCAGAACAAGGTATTCAAGTTTGTTGGTTGCTGCGCGACCATCTTTATCCAGACCACCGATTGATACGGTGTTGAATGTGTTACCGGATAATACGCCGCCAACAACACCCATGGAAGCGAAACAGTCAATTGAACTTTTAACAAGTCGATCTAATTCGAGAAGTTCAAGTACTTCATCTTCAGTGATGCGTCCTGCTTCCATATCCTGTTCAAAGTAAGGGTATAGAACCTGACCGATACGTCCTGGAGAAAGACCGGAGATAGCATCTTCGTTCAGTACGGAAAGGTGGATTGTTTCGATGAGCTGGAATGCTTCGCGGAAGGTGCGAGGAGGATTGTGTGCAATCCATTCTAAAATTTCTGCCATTTCGCAGTATTCAGCACGCTGCTGGTCGTCTTTTTCAATAGCTTCCAGTCTGCGTGCTTCTTTAGCGTAGTTCAGAATCCAGTTCTGCACGCCTTCGATAGCGTAAATTACTGCATGGTAGTTGAAGAGACGGTTTGTGCCGACCATGCCGTCGCCATCTGCGCGTCCAGCAACTTCGTCGCGTAATTCTTTGGCCATTTTGATGAGGCCGTCAAAACCGTACTCAAGAGGGAAATAGTAGTTAATTACTTCACGACCCTGCGGAAGTGTGTAGCCGGAGTCGAACATACAGACGATGTTACGCATAATGTTTTCTTTAACATTATAGTCTGGAACCATCATTTCGTATTTATGTCCGAGATCGTCGACTGATTTGCCAACCCACATTTTGGCAAGCTTAACAAGCGCTGGGATTTCTTCCTGACGCATGCCGAATTTACCAGCAATTGAAACTACATTACCAAAACTTGCGACAACGTTACCGCCGCCTTGACCAAATTTGGAATGTTCATCAGCGGAGGCAGAACCTCTTTCCAATGCTTCCTGATATAATGCTTCTTCCTGAGCAACATAGAAGCCTTCGGACAACCATGGCATCGGGAATGAGCCACGGAAGTATGATGCTTTATGCATAACAAGTTTTTCACCAGGGTAGATTACCGGAGTCAAATTAGAGAAGGCACGCTTGAGTGCTTTGGCGCGGCGAACAACAGGAATTTCGCCGTCGTTTTTCATGTACTCACGTGTGTACCAGTAAGAAAACTCGTTGTTCGCACTGGAGAGAGTCTCCATGAAAATATCTTTGAGCTTTTTTACTCGTGGATGTGGTTCAATTCTAATTTCGCGGTCTACAATTTCTTCAGGTGCTTTGCCGCATGCCTGAAAATCCATTGAAATACCGGCATCTGCCATGACTTCTTTAAAAGTCTTAGCCATTGCTGCCTCCGAGTTGATAATTGTCTAGTAAAACGTAATTTATCAATTGATGTAAGTACTCACTACATAAAGCATGCCAAGGTTTGCAGTGAGAAAATAATTTTGGAGAAGCTGTATTATTTTGGGTGGTTGAGTTATAGTTTTCGTGTTTTGGGAAAAAGTCCTGTAGATAGCAGGTGTTACAAAGCGTGACAGTTGGATGATGCCGCTTGATGATAATGGGATGATTTATTCGAAGATATTGGTGATTACCCTTGTATACAGGGGATAATTGTCCGTGTAATGAAAGCCGACGGCAGGTGTAATGATATGTGACAGGTGTCTCTATTGATTACACATAAATGTTTCGGGAGTGAATTCATGTTTCAACAAGTCGATATGTTTCCTGAATTGTGGCAGTTTGTAGAGTTTCAGAGCAAAGTATTAGATTATTCTGCAGACGGCCTGATGGTTGTAGATCGTTTTGGTAAGATTATTTTTGTGAATAACAGTTTTTGTGAACTGCACGATGTGGACAAGCTTGATGTGCAGGGTATGCACGTAAGTGATGTTATCGAGAATACCCGTATGCACCTTGTTGCCGAGTCCGGTGTGAGTGAACACGATGATGTGCAGCAGATTAACGGGAAGACATATGTTGTTTCCCGTGTTCCTATCGTGGAGGAAGGCGAGTGCCGTGGTGCTGTCGGAATTGTTCGTTTTCGATATGTAGATGAGGTTGCTGCGCTTAGTGACAACATTAAAAGGCTACAGAAAAAGATCTTAGCCATGCGCGAAGTCCGTCGCGTGAGCGCAGGAACAGAATATTCTTTCGATAATATTCAGGGAAAGACGCTGGCGCTGAAGCAGGCAAAAGAGACGGCAATGCAGGCAGCAATGGCGCAAGCCACCGTGTTGCTGCACGGAGAATCTGGTGTGGGCAAGGAGTGCTTTGCACAGAGCATTCATAATTTAAGCCCTCGAGCAGACGGGCCTTTTATTCGCCTGAACTGTTCTGCAATTCAGGAGACGCTTTTTGAGTCCGAATTATTCGGTTACGAAGAAGGCGCTTTTACCGGAGCACGTAAAGGCGGCAAGAAAGGGAAGTTTGAATTAGCCCACGGCGGTACAATTTTCTTGGATGAGATTGGCGATATGCCTCTTTCAACACAGGCAAAGCTGCTGCGTGTAATTCAGGAAAAGGAAGTTGATAGACTGGGTAGTGAAAAACGAACTACCGTTGATGTGCGAATTATTGCCGCAACAAACTGTGATTTGCAGAAAATGATTGCTGAGAAGCGATTCAGGGAAGATCTGTTTTACCGGTTGAACGTCATTCCTATTACTGTTCCCCCATTGCGTGACTGTCCGAAAGATATTCCGTTGCTGGCAAAGAATATTTGGCGTCAGCTTTCCATTAAAAATGGTATTTTCCATAAGCGTCTGACAAATATGGCATTTCAAGAATTGCAATCACGTCCTTGGAATGGGAATATTCGTGAGCTGAAAAATGTGCTCGAAAGAGCGCTGGTTATGATTCAGCATAATGAGATTACAGAGCACGATTTGCAAAATATTCTTATTGAGAATGAGGCTCGCACAGCTTCTGCTCATGACGAACTGGACGGTGCGCCATTCAGTTTGACTGTTCTTGTAGAGAATACAGAAAGGCGTGCGGTAACGCAGGCGCTGAGTGTTGCGGAAGGCAACAGGTCAAAGGCTGCCAAGCTGCTGGGAATATCAAGACCGCTACTGTACAAAAAAATGCATAAGTACAATCTGGATGATACGGAATAGCGCTTAGCAGGTGCTGTGACAATGGGCGTGGATCGTTTCAAGGATGACTTGCGTTGTCCAGACTACGCCTATGTGTGTACGTATGAAGCTCGAAGAGCCAGTGGTGAGTCCTTCAAGTCGTCCTGCATAGACTCCGAGAAGTTGGTCAACAAGCGGGTAGGAATTGAGGGCACGTGTCAGGTGGTTATTTGCATCTGTCTTCAGGTAACCGTTTGTGTCGCGAGCTATGACTATACCACCGGAACAGCCGGATGATGTGTAGCCGGAAAGCAGTATTGTCGGCTCGTTTGGATCATACGCTGCTATTTTACTTCCGACAGCGATAGGGCGGCCATTGTAGTCTCTTCCTCCGGGATAGCCATACACCAGTGCATTACTTCCGGCAGGCAGGAACATGTCTGTCACAATATGATGCGGCCGTGTTGGTGTCTGTTGATTGGACTCAAGAGGAAAACCAAGCGTGTTGTTCCAATTGGGGATTGTCGTTTCTTCCGGAATTATTGCATGTAAGTTAAGTGTGGCAACGTCGCAGCCGCGTAAATGAGTTGCGGCGGGGTGCACTGTAAATAAGCTTTTGTTGTGAACGTATGGAACGAACGACAGTAATAATTTGTTCGCATAATAGAGTTCTATACGGGATGGACGGGGCGGAAATTTTTGTTTGAAATGGGCTTCAGCAGATACGCCGCCGCTCAAGTTGTGGAATGCAGTGACGAGATATTGTGTGTTTTTATAATACAGTATGAATCCGGAACCGACAGCCCAGCTCTCATCACCAAGGTCAATAATGATCTTGATTAAGTAGTCCTGAATGGGGTCTGGAATATACGAATTGTACTGCATAGCGTAGTTTTTTGGGTGAAAGGTTCTCCCGCATTATAGTAGATTAAATGGTGGCGTGATCGTTGTAATGTATATGTTACGTTTGAATCGTTGGGGACGAGCCGCAGAATTTGTCTATGTAAATACAAAATCCAGACACAAAGAATGTCTGGATTCTGCAAAATATAGTCGAATGGAGCGGGGCTAGCGATTGTCTACAACACGCTGTGCTTTACCGGGAGATTTCGGGAGGCTGTTCCGTTGTACGAGCTCAATACGTGGTGTGATGAGAATCTCGCTGCGGAGCTGGTCTGCAATTCTATGCTGAAGTCCCTGAAGGACGCGCATATCTTCTACAAAGTATTCTTCTTTTATTTCAACTTTGATACGCATCTGGTCTATGAAGCTATCGTTTTCAAGCTCAATGACGTAGTTCTCTCCAACCTCAGGGAAGTTCATCAAAACTTCTTCCACCTGCATCGGGTAAATATTCACCCCTTTGAGGATAAGCATGTCATCGGCTCGTCCCAAAATTCTATCAATCCTGCGGTGGACTCTACCGCACTCACATTCGCCGGTAATGAAACGCGTTAAATCTCTAGTTCGGTAGCGAATAATCGGCATTGCTTTTCTGTTGAGTGTCGTCATAACCAGTTCGCCGATTTCTCCGTCAGGAACAGGCTGTAACGTCATTGGATCAACAATTTCTGCAATGAATGCATCTTCCCAAATATGCAAACCTGACTGATAGGTGCACTCAAAGCCCACACCCGGTCCGTTCATTTCTGAAAGACCATATGAGTTGTACGCTTTTGCGCCGAGGAATTGTTCAATGCGCTGACGTGTTTCTTCCGTATGTGGTTCAGCGCCTGTGACGATAATTTCCAAAGGTAGTTCTTCAGGAGAGTATCCTTGTTCCTGTAGTGAAGCGCCTAGGTAGAGTGCGTAGGATGGAATTATGTGGGCTGCATGAGTATTGAAATCCTGCATAAGCTTTAATTGTCGTGCTGTATTACCGGGGCCTGATGGAATAGTGAGACAACCCAGTCGTTCTGCACCGTAATGTAAGCCAAGGCCGCCAGTGAAGAGACCATATCCAGTCATATTCTGAAAGGCATGAGTAGGGCGTACTCCCACCATATGAAGGCATCGGGCAACAAGGCTTGTCCAGTTATTCAAATCTTCTTGAGTGTGATGAATAACAGTCGGCGAACCTGTTGTACCGCTTGATGCGTGCATCCGCACAATTTCAGTCCGTGGAACTGTGGTCATTTTGTCTGGATACTGTGACCGCAGGTCGTCCTTTGTTGTGAAAGGAAGTTTCCGGATATCTTCGGGAGTAGTTATGGATGAAGGGGTAACACCAGCATCTGCAAACTGCTGTCGATAAAACGGTGCTTTTGCAGCTTGATTCATTGTTGATTGAAGACGTTCAACTTGAATTTGAGAAATCTGATCCCTAGACCAGCCTTCAGCAGGGTCGTAGTAGTGCATGGTGTACCTCTTTTAAATCATGTAGTTATCCTGTCGCGCTAGACTGCTGTCTTGCTTTTTGTGTGTCAATTAGTATCGTTATACGTTGTATAGAATAAGGCTGGCTATCTTTTTCAAGCAGTATCCGTGATGGCGGGACTATTGATCTGTTTGGGTTTTCTTTTGAGACAAGATCGCCAATGCGAAATATGCAATGTATTGCGAAGGTTCAAAAAAAGCCCCTCACCATTGGTGAGAGGCTTAATTTGTCTCAAAAGTATCTGTCAGCAGTTTCAGCGAAGTACGCTGAAAGGCAGAGTGTTGCGGCTGCTACATATTTTCTTTTTCAAGGAAAACAGCTTTACCGACTTTAGAGAAAATACTTTGGTACACGGTGGCATTGTATACAGGCTGTGACCAGATATTACCGCCAGCGTTACTTACGGCTTTTTGTACGATGCTGATTCGCACCTGAACATTTTTTCCGTAGGTTTTAATAAATGATGAAGCCTCGGAGCGGAGTGTTGTCTGGTATGTGCCAGCACCTGCGCCAAGGTTAAATTCTGCGGCAAATTTTGTGCTGCTATCAAGTTCGTAAACTTCTTTAGCGGCAGTAATTACGCCTAATTCTTTGTCTGTTGAACTGATACTGAAGCCTTCATCCATAAGCGCCCCAATAACAGCTTTAACTACTTGCAGTTCTGTTACACCAGAGTATTCGCGTGTCTGCATCTGGCGGATCTGTAGTTGAGTAAGATCAGGTGCAGGTGGCGGTGTAGGAGAGTGCGCGCAGCCTGCAAGAAACATTAAACAAAGTGATACGAGAAGCAGTTTAGAACTTGCTTGAGTGATACGAAATTTCATCTACAAATCCTTCAACAAATTTGATGATAACTGTGAGTGTGTTTTGGGAAGACTGCACTGCACCTGCGCTGCCTTCACCACTAAGAAGGAACAGGAAATATCCATTGGAACTGTTAGAATAGCTTTTTGCAGAGCTAACTTTATCCCAAATGTAGGTTTCTTTACCGGAAGAGTCTTTTGTCACGATGTTAGGTGATCCTAACGCGGCAATAACGTCAGGCTGACTCATTCCTTTCTGAATTTTAGCTTGCACTACACCAGGTGTAAGCTTTTTCCCGTCTTCAATTCCAACGCCTTTCTGGTGATGCTGTGCACCACATCCTGAAGCAAAAATAGTCAGGATAACAATAAGGCTGAGTGTGGCTAATCTATACATACTTTCTCCTTAGCGGATCTTTTAGTTCTTTTATTGGTTATGGGCAATTTTTTTCTTTATTTTTTAAGCGATCTCGGGTTGTTAGGATAGAAATTGGCTTTTTAATATAACTACTTGTACTGTTAGGAAAAATGATCATCTAACAGCAGAATGTATATCTGTTTTACATTCTTTTTTTATGCAACATTCCATGTGACTATCCATATAATTTTCGTGAAAGACAATTTGAATAGCGCGGAATGTAAAGGGACGATGGTTATCGTAAGGGAAAGATGATGGCTATGATGTAAGAAAAGGTACAGAAAAAGGGCAGAGTGCGGGCTAGTTGGAATTTGTTTTGCGGTAATTTCCAGGTGAAACGCCCATTACTTTACGGAAGGTGCGTGTAAAGTGGCTTTGATCGAAAAAGCCTAACGAGATAGCAAGCTCGCTCAGCGGGATGTTCATGCTCAGTTGTTGTCTTGCTTCGGCGACACGGTGAGCTTGCAGGTAGTCGTTGGGGCTTATTCCCATGCGTTTAGAAAGATCCGCTGAAAGTGGAATGGGCTTAAACGTGCATGTTCTGCAAGGGAAGATAAAGGCAGTTTTTGGGCGTGGTTCTTTTTTAGAAATTGGCAGGCACTGTCTACCACCGGCTCAGGGAGCTGAATGTCTTTAGGCGTTGTTGTAGGCTGGTATTGCAGCAGGGCAGCTATATATTGTTGGATTAAAGTAAGGGCATGATGATTCATGCCCTGTGTTTTTATGAGAGCAAAAATGTTCCGAAGTTGTTGAGAAAGGTGTTCGTTTTTGTGGCAAATTTCCGGAAAAAATGGGCGGGAATGCTTGCTGCCGAGATGTTGTGGAACAATCTCTTCTACCATTTCAGGTGTTACACTGAGAATGCTATAGCAATGATCAGCACTGCACGTACATGCATGAACCTGTGAAGGTTGCAATACGAACAGCTCTTTCTCGGCAATACAATACGTATCGTCGCCACATGTAATACTCCGTGTACCCGCTTCAACAAGTCCGAAGAGGTAGGTGGAGTGGATATGGCGCTGGAAGGTGTTTTGTATTCGCTTGCCGAATATCGCTTCAATTCCCCATTCTTCAGAAAAATTGAGAATGCGGACTTCGTTTTTCTCTTTTACCATTCGTACCCACGTCTATAATTATACAAGTGGTGGAAAAAATTTTGCTAACAGAATGAGCCCCTGCGTACCAGCCATCACCTGATGGGGCTCACCTTCATTAATTACTGTCATTACTCCAGGTTCATAACAGATTGTTTTTCCGGTTAAAACACATTCTCCACTGCCATCTATAATTTCGTGCAACTCTTTTTGTTCTTCGTGGCAGTGAGATTCCAGACCGCATTGTGGGGCAACCTTAATAAGGTGGGAGCTGAAGGTGTTGCCTGTTTCAGCACTTGTAAGCAAATGTTTGATCTGAATACCTTTGAAGGTAGGATGATCAATCCATGCAACATCGCTAAGATTTTTTGAGCTGTGTGAAAAGTAAACAGTATTATTGGCAATTGTAGAAACGTTCATTGGTATACTCCTTGTGTTTCCAGCAAAGTATAGCCAGTAGATTGTGCCGTATTGTACAATCTTGCTTTTGCGATGATGAATCTGCATATATGAATGGTTACTAAAAAATTAATCATGGTTATGGGCTCTAATCTGTTCAGATTATTATCTTGCGCCTTGACTTTGTGCTAAAAATCACAATAGAATATTTCTATTCAGGTATAATAAATTCAATGTGTTGTGTGGTTCGGTCAGGAGGGTGGATGCTGAGACTTAACGTTCGACAGCGGATTATTGCAGGCTTTCTCATCCTTTCTATTTGCTTAGGGGGGCAGACCTACTTCTCCTATAAGCAATTACTTCTTGTTGAGGATAAAACATATTCAGTTGAATTTATTGATGATGTGGAAAGTTCTATTTTGAATTTCCGTCGGCAGGAAAAAAACTACCTGCTGTATGGAGAGGAAAGCAGCTATGATCTCGCCCTTGAGGAAATAGAAAATACGCTGCTGTTGTTGAATCAGCATTCTGATTTGAATTTTGATGCAACCATGATCGGCAATATAATTAAGCTGAAGAAAACTATTTCTGCTTATCGGGCAGGCATCATTTCCATGTATACTGTTGCAACACAACAGGGTCGGAATCTGAAGGCAGAGATAGTAAAGCTGCGTGAAATCGGGCAGGAACTGGTTATTCAGGCGCAGAGTATTGCTACGTTGGAACGCGAAAATATTCTCAAAATTAACAGGCAATTGCGTAAGCAGTTGCTTTTTTCTATTTTAACAGTGACTTTTTTATTCCTGTGCACCCTGTATTTTATCTCCAAACGAATTGTGAGTCCGCTTAAGATTATTGAAGAGACTACAAAACAAATTGCGCAAGGTAACTTTGCACCTGTTGAAGTGGAAAATGTGCATGATGAAATTGCACAAGTTCAGGTCGCTTTTAACCGTATGGTTTCTGAACTGGAACATCGCCAATCGCAACTGGTTCAGGCTCAGAAAATGTCATCCATCGGTACGCTCAGTGCCGGTATCGCCCATCAGGTGAATAATCCACTCAACAATATTTCTACTTCTGCGCAAATTTTGCAAGGTGAGCTGAGTAGTTCCATCGATCCCTTCGCTAAAAAGCTTCTTGATAATATTGAAACAGAAACAGCGCGTGCGCGGGATATTGTCCGTGGGTTGCTTGAATTTGCACGCTGTGCAGATTTGTCCGTGCGTACTGTGTCGTTGAAGACTGTTGTAGAGAATGCTGTACGGCTTGTTTCGTCACAGGTTCCTTCCGGAGTGACTTTGGAAGTGGATGTGCCAGAAGATATCTTTGTGCATATTGATCCACAGAGAATGGGTGAGGTGCTGATCAACCTCATCATTAATGCTATTCAAGCCATGAAGGTGAATACTTCGGGGTTCATCACGATAACCGTACTGGAAGAACATGCTGAGGAGTCTGTAACGCTTGTTGTAACTGATTCCGGTAGGGGGATTAGTGACGCTGATTTGCCCAAGGTGTTTGACCCGTTCTTTACACGCAAAGATGTGGGTGAGGGCACGGGACTTGGGCTTTCTGTCGCATACGGCATAATAGAAGAACTTGATGGAGAAATCCGCGTAGAAAGCACGCTCGGCGTCGGTTCCAGATTTTATATAGACTTACCGCTGGTGAACAGCGATGAGAGTGTCGCCTGAAAGAGCCATTCAAGCGGCTGGCAGCTACCGTTATCACGACGGTGGTGTTCGGCTCAAAAGCATATGTAGGGCGTTATGAATGAAGCGAAGATATTAATAGCTGAAGACGAGTTAATTGCTCGGGAAAATTTAGCGCATGTACTCTCTCAACAGGGCGCAACAGTCACAGCTGTTGAAAACGGTGCGCAGGCACAGGCCGCTGTAGAAAAATATCAGTACGATGTTGTGCTGACGGATATGCGTATGCCCGACATCAGCGGGATGGAGTTGCTTCAGTTTATTAAGGCCAAGGCTCCGGATACAGAGGTTATTGTGCTGACAGGATACGCCACTGTAGATAATGCCGTGCAGGCAATGGGCAGAGGTGCATTTCAATATCTTGCAAAACCGGTTCGTCTTGATGAAGTGAGTTTGATGACGCAGAAGGCGCTGGAAAAGAAGCGGATGAAAGAAGAAGTAGCCATGTTGCGACAGCAGCTGGGAACTTCCGGTTCTGATAGAATAGTGGGGCATAGTACGCCGATTAATGTTCTGAAGCGTCAGATAGATCAAGTTGCGGCTGTGGGGTGCACGGTGCTTATTCAAGGCGAAACAGGAACAGGCAAAGAGCTTGTTGCTAAAGCTCTGCATATGGGAAGCCCTAGAAGAAAGAATTTATTCTTCGCCATTAACTGTGCCTCGTTTAATGAAGAGCTGCTTGCGAACGAATTGTTCGGGCATGAAAAATCTGCATTTACCGGTGCTCATAGCGCGAAAAAAGGTCTGCTTGAATCTGCGGATAACGGTACATTTTTTCTGGATGAAGTTGGCGATATGCCATTGAGTATGCAGGCGAACTTGTTGCGAGTACTTGAAACTAGAAAGCTACTCCGAGTTGGCGGAACAATAGAAGTGCCGGTTGATGTGCGCATTATCGCAGCAACAAACCGAGATTTATTGAGCATGGTGGAGCATGGAACATTCCGCCGTGACCTGTATTACAGATTAAATGTTATAACGCTTGATGTGCCGCCGCTTCGTAAACGTAAAGATGACATACCGCTGTTGGCAGGCTTCTTTGTGAACAAATTTGCGTCTGTGTTTAAGAAAAAAATTACAGATATTGATGATGAAGTGCTGAATATTCTGTCTGGATATGCTTTTCCCGGTAACGTTCGTGAACTGGAAAACTTAATGGAACGTGCCGTTGTGCTATGTAACGGAAAAGTTATTCGCGTAGCACAGTTACCGCCTGATTTATGGGGCGATAAACTGCTCCGGTCAACAGTGCCGGCTTCGCCTATTGAGTTCGATGACGTGGTGTCGCTTGAAGATAATGAGCGTCGATACCTGCGTTGGGTTCTGGAACAGGCAGAAGGCAACAAAACCCGTGCGGCAGAATTGCTGGGCTTGAATAGAGGCTCTCTGTGGAGAAAAATGAAACGGCTCGGGCTTGATAATTAGTCCGTATTTGTCCTTTGGTTCTTATTTTTCGCTAATATTGTTTTACTTGTGTCGTTTTTGCTCTGAAAGCGCGTTTCTTGTACTTTAGCCTTCTCCCTGCGCGTGCTGTAACTCTGAGGACGGCAGGAGTACTAAATCTACCACTTCATTGATAGAAGATATGAAATGCAGTTCCGCTGCGTTGCGCACTTCATCATTCATAACAAGCACTTCTCTTTTGTTGCGTTCCGGCAGCAGAATAGTGCGGACTCCGGCTTGCTGCGCTGCCAAAATCTTTTCGCGCAATCCCCCTACAGGTAATACTCGTCCGCTCAGGGTAAATTCCCCCGTCAGGGCAACGTCCCTTCGTGCAGGTCGTCTCGTGAGTAGTGACAGCAGCGCCATCGCGATTGTTATTCCTGCTGATGCACCGTCTTTGGATATGTCACCAGCTGGGATGTGAACATGGATGTCCGTTTGTTCAAACATATTCTCATCAATTGAAAACTGCGTAGCATTGCTTCGGATGAAACTGAGTGCTGTCTGGGCGGATTCTTTCAAAATGTCCCCCAGAGAGCCTGTCATCAGCAGTTGTCCAGTGCCTTTCATTTTGGCTGTTTCAATATAGATAAGCTGTCCGCCATATTCGCTCCATACCAGACCCGCCGTTACACCGATAAGCGGCTGCGCTGTTGCAGCCTCAAATGTGTATCGCTCGTACCCCAGCAGTGAAACAATATCGTCGCTTGAAACAGAGATAGGTGGCTGTTTGGACTGTTGCAGAATCTGTAAATTGATTTTGCGGCAGACATTACCAATTTCTCTGTTCACACTGCGCAGCCCTGCATCTCTGGTGTAACCGGAAATGAGTGTGGACATGGCTTCCGGTGTGAACGAAATTTCGTTTTGAGAATAGCCGAGAGTGCGTAGCTGACGCGGCGCAAGGTAATCCAACCCGATTTGTTTCTTTTCATTCAAGGTGTAGCAGGAGAAGGGGATAATCTCCATTCTGTCCCGCAACGGTGCGGGGAGATTTTCTACTACGTTTGCTGTTGTAATGAACATGACGCGGGAAAGGTCGAACGGAGTATCAATATAGTAGTCTAAAAAATGCCTGTTCTGTTCAGGATCAAGAATTTCCAGCAGGACAGATGCAGGATCGCCTCGGAAGTCCTGACCTATTTTATCTATCTCATCCAACATAAAGACGGGGTTGTTTACACCGCATTTGTTCAGTTCACTGATGATGCGGCCAGCCATTGCGCCCACGTACGTGCGTCTGTGCCCGCGAAGTTCTGCCTCGTCGCGCATTCCGGCAAGTGAGAGTCTAACAAATTTTCTGGAAAGGGCATTGGCAACAGATTTGCCGATGGATGTTTTTCCGGTACCCGGAGGGCCCGTGAAGCACAGGATTGGGCCTGAAACGGAACATGCCTGTTTCTGCTGTTCTAAAATTTCTTGAACGGTGTTGCGAAGAATCTCTAAGTTGATGGGTTTAGGCAAATAATGCAGAGCACCTTGTTTGAGTGCGCCAATGGCGTTGTCTACGGTTGCGTAGCCAGTAACAATAATAAGCTTGGTGTCCGGCCATTCTTCCTGAACATAGTTAAGCAGCTCAAGCCCATCCATTTTCTGCATTTTAAGGTCAGTTACAATGCAGTCCACATTGCGTTCTTCCAGAATACTTACAGCCTCCAGACCATTTGAGGCGACAAGGATTTCGCAGGAAAGTTTTCCAAGTGCATATGCCATGTTGTCGCGGGAGATTTCTTCATCATCCACAACAAGTACGGTACTTTTTTTAATATGACAGGTGATGTTGGAAGCTAGATATTCTAGAATGCGCTGCTTTACGCCATTCAATCCAAAGTGTTCCTGATTAAGCACGGTGACGGCGTTTTCAAGCTCCAGATTATCCTGAGATGAAATATTCCACGGAAGCGAAAGCAGCATTTCTACATAGGTCACACCAACGCCAAACTCGGCAATGGACGGATCTGTTCTGTCCAGCTTGGTGATTTCTTCCAGTGCAATGTGCCGTACATTTTCAGGCAGCTTTGCTTTCTCAACGGCGCTACGCAGCTCTTCCTGCGTGGTTGCGGTTGTTTCCGGTACAGGGGCAATGTTCTCTGGTCTGCTAAAAAGTCCCATCTTTCCCGCCTTTTGTTTATCTATGTATATCAGGTTGATATCAGTAAATCTATGTATTCCGCTGCTGCAATATGCAGCATTTTTTTTGCGATATAATCCCATGTTGCAAATGAATTGCTGCAAATTACAGCGATATAATTACAACCGCTGCAATTTGTAGCGGTTTTTTTAGTAGTAAAAATGCATCTGTAAAATAAAATCAATTAAAATAGATAGTTATAAATTGGCACGAATGCTGCTTTATTGAGGGAGATAACCCCGAGGAGAATGGTGAGATAATTCATGAAGATACTTAAGATGCTGGAGTCCGTAACAACCGCAGCAGCATTTGCGGAAGCAGGTGAGTGGGATACGGCTCTGGAAATGATGAAGGCAGATGAGAAGCAGAAGAAGATCATCGTTGCCTATGACGGAGAACCAGCCGAAAGGCAGGTTATCCAAGCTGCGTTGCCTATTGCAGCACGTTTAGGATGCGAACTGTTGTTCGCCTGCGTGCTGGGCAAAGCAAAGGCAGGGCAGCTGGGTAAAAAGTTTCTTGAATCATCAAACCGTTCTTTCAAACAAATATTTAGCGAGGAGGTCGCCAAATTACCGGGTTCCACCCCAAGCATTAATGCCAGGCAAGTTATTGTGTTTTCGAGCTTTTGCGAGGCAGTACGAAATATTTGCAATGAAACGAGAGAAGTAGAATTTGTTCTTCTGCGGTGTGAAGAACGCATACCAGCTCAATTACACATAGATGTGCCCTATTTTTTTATGACGAATACTTAGCATGGGGAGATGCTGAGTAACGCAGAGGTCCTACGCTTGATAAAGGAGGGCGTTGTGAATCTGTTTAAAACGCTAGAAAGGCTATTTGTAGCGGTCGTGTTTGCTGAGAGTGGCGATAGTGATACGGCTAATCGTATCGTCAACGAGCATAAGGGGAAAAAAGCAACATCTAACAGACAGGCTTCAAAGAACGCAAAAAAAAGACCTCAGTTACGTGCGTAACACCAAACGCAGGTAGTACCGAAGGAGATATAATGAACGCTCACGACAGAAAGAAAAAAGCAAAAATCAAAGCTCTATTATTCGGCGCAGTAAGTATCGCCTTATACGCAGCTGTTTTTAAATTTGCAGATCCTATGGTCACTTTATATGCAAAGGGTGGCGCGTACTGTTTGCTGCCTGTTTCAACTGTATTTTTGTTTTCCTACGTACATGGGAACTTCGCCAGTAACGTTTGGACAGCATTAGGCATTGAAGCTTCCTCAAGTGCTGGGAGAAAGACTAAAAAGGCAGAAACAACCCAGCGTAAAGACACCCGAAGTCGCGCGGCAATGAATGCGTAGCAGTGACGAATAGTCAGGAGATATACCATGCATGATTTATTATTAGACGGCGCGCGCTTTGTAGACTTGTCTCTTGCGGGTGTGCTTTT
The DNA here is from genome assembly GCF_009914765.1 of Halodesulfovibrio sp. MK-HDV. Classification (NCBI taxonomy): domain Bacteria; kingdom Pseudomonadati; phylum Thermodesulfobacteriota; class Desulfovibrionia; order Desulfovibrionales; family Desulfovibrionaceae; genus Halodesulfovibrio; species Halodesulfovibrio sp. MK-HDV. Next base: position 24,905 of record NZ_WYDS01000015.1, read on the forward strand.
TCTCTTCTTTGTAGGCTTCGTAGGCGGACTGGTAAGTGGCTTTATCGGCTCCGGCGGCGCATTTGTTCTTACACCGGGTATGATGAGTCTCGGCGTTCCGGGACCTGTCGCTGTTGCAAGTAACATGTGCCATAAATTCCCTAAAGCACTTGTAGGCGCATTAAAACGTTACAAGTACGGTCAGGTAGATATTAAAATGGGTTTGATTGTCGGTATCTCTGCCGAAGTTGGCGTGCAGATTGGTATTCAAATTCAAAAACTAATTCTTGAGTTATGGGGACCAGCTGGTTCAAACCTCTACGTTTCGTTAGCATTTGTGTTCGTGCTGGTTACCGTTGGCAGCTTTGTTATGAAAGATGCCATCACTACAAAACGCAATGGTGGTGAAGAAAAAGTAACCAACCTTGCTAAAAAACTGCAAAGCATCGAACTGTGGCCGATGGTGACCTTTAAAGGCAGCGACATCCGAATTTCATTCTGGTTTACCGCACCGGTTGGCCTTGCAGCAGGTTTGCTTGCAGCTACTATTGCTGTTGGCGGTTTCGCAGGCGTACCGGGCATGATCTACATTATCGGTATGACCAGCCTTATGGCATCTGCAACCGAGCTTGTTGTTGCATTTGTAATGGGTCTTGGCGGCACACTCATCTGGGCATTCTATGGTATGGTAGACATTCGCCTTACCCTTATAATTCTTGCCGGTTCATTATTTGGTGTTCAGCTTGGCGCAATCGGTACTACGTATGTTAAGGATTATGTAATCAAATATGTAATGGCGACTATTATGCTGATCGTTGCATTCAGTCGCGGTCTTGCTATTCCTAAATACTTAAAACAGCTTGATGCTATTAACTGGGACTCCGGTCTTATCAGTAGCATGAGTCAGGTAAGTTTCGGACTTATGTGTTTTGCTTTGGGCGTAGGCGCGTACATCATCCTTAAAGGTATGATCGTTGGTCGCAGAAAAGAACGTGAAATGGAAATGGGTGCAGGCTCTAACGCATAAGCACGATGTAATCTAAGCACAGAAGGGCGTTACGAATGTATAAAAAAATGCTTGTAGCTTTTGACGGCGCAGAATCATCCTTGGATATAGTTCGGCAGGCAGCACGCTTTGCACGTTCTGAAAATTCCATGATCGATATTGTTACGGTTTGTCCGGAGTATCAGGGTGATTTGCGAATCCAAGGTGATACAAGTGTTCTGTACAATATGTACGAAGATATTCGTAACGCTCTTAATAATGCAGTCTCTTTATGTGAATCAGAAGGCATGAAGGTTCGGGGACATTTCTGCATAGGAAATCCGGCAGATGTTCTTGTGGAGCAGATAACTTCCCTCGGATGTGACCTTGTCGCACTCGGCACGCACTCAAAAAAGCTTCTGCAATCCATAGTGATCGGCTCTGTTGCCGGTACGGTAGTGCGTCAGACAGATTGTGATCTTCTGGTAATCACCGGAAACAAAGGGCTTTCATTACAAAGTATTTTTCTAGCATATGACGCAAGTGCAGAAGCCAACGCTGCGGCGCAACAGGCGAGCGCATTGGCAGAACGCTATGGCTCTCGACTTACAGCCGGTATCGCCTACGAAATGGACATGGAGGCGTTCAGTCTTTCACCAGTGGTAGAACGTGCCGTGGTGGAAAAAACAGAGCAGGCTGTGGAAGCCGTGAAAAGCATAGTCGACGCTTCGGATGTAAGGGACTTTGATGTGGCAGTGCGCTACGGCAATCCAACACACGAGGTGTTAATTGAAGAGGCGCAGAAAAAGAACGCAGGGCTGGTCGTTATTGGGGCGGGTGTACGCAGTAAGCTGTCCCATCTTCTAGTGGGTGGTGTGGTGCATAAACTTGTATACAGCAGTGCTTGTCCCGTACTTATTGTGAAGGAGCAGATGCAATGAGCGTAGAAGTGATAGCAGACGAATGTGATGCAGTGTCAGAGCTGGAATATGCTGATGACGACAATATGCGGTTCAGCACATACACCTTTGTTAATGTAACGACAAATGAGCAGTACGACTTTGACTATATGGTTCTGGAAGAGTCTTTGGTCATAAAAGGCGGGCTTGTTGTGTTTATATTGGAACCAGACAAACCGCGTTTTTATACAGTCGAATTGGTGGATGACACAAATCAACGTGTCGAGCTGACAAAGGCTAAGAATGGCTTCAGTAAAATTTTACTATTGTTTGCGTTACTCGGCGCAAGCTGGTTTGTTCTCGACTACATTATGAAGTTCTTTTTCTAAGACGAGTTCTACCAATAAACTTTGATTGAAAAAGTAGCGTATAAAAAATTTATGTTGGCTTTCAGGTTGCTGAAAGATGCAGAGTGACGGTGTCACGAGATGGCATTTGTTCCCATGTTTTTCCAAAAAATCAGCTATGCACCCAACCTGCATCTGCTGAATGCACAATAATAGTATGTAGCTCTTGGCGTGGAGCTACATACCCCAAATTTACCCCCAGTTCCGTATCGGCTGCATGAACTTTTTCCTCCTGTAGCCTTTTACCCCCTTCTCAGTGCATGAGAAGGGGGCATTTGGTTTTGCGAGGAGCGGAAACACAAGGGCATGGGGATGCCGTTGTGTATGATGGTTTAGTTACATAGCGGCTTCATAAATCTCCATAACTTCTTCATGAGTGAGAGTACGTGGATTTGTGAGTACGCATGCGTCTTTTTGAGCATTTTCAGTCATGATCGGAATGTCAGCGATTTTCACTTCTTTCCCGTAGCGTTTTCCCAGTTCTTTTAATCCGCTCGGGATGCCGACATCTTTAGATAATGCGCGGATTGCTTTCATACATTTTTTAGCAGCATCGCGGGTGCTGATGCCTTCGGTATCTTCACCCAGCCATGCAGCCATTTCTGCAAAGCGATCCATTTTAGCGATCAGATTTCGTTCTTCAACAAATGGTAAAAGAATAGCATTACATTCGCCATGCGGCAGGTTGTAATAGCCGCCTAACTGGTGCGCCATAGCATGAACATGCCCGACACTTGCATTGTTGAAGGCCATTCCTGCCAGATATTGAGCGTAGCACATGCCTTCGCGAGCATTAATGTCCTGCCCGTTGGCAACGGCCGGGCGCAGGTGCTTTGATACAAGTTTGATTGCTTTTTCCGCACATGCATCAGTCAGATGTGTAGCTGCTATGGATACATATGCTTCAATGGCATGCGTTAATGCATCCATGCCGGTTGCTGCTGTGAGGGCAGGTGGCATTCCCATCATCAGCAGCGGGTCATCTAGCGCGATGGCAGGTGTTACGTGCCAATCAATGATGGCCATTTTTACTTTGCGCGCTGTGTTGGTAATAACGCAACAGCGTGTCATTTCTGAAGCAGTACCGGCAGTGGTGTTAACTGCTATATATGGCGGCATACCTTTTTCTGATTTATCCAGCCCTTCATAATCGTGAATAGTACCACCGTTGGTGCTTACCAGTCCTATGCCCTTGCCGCAGTCATGTGCGCTGCCGCCACCAAGGGTGATAAGCGAATCACATTGTTCTTTTTGATATACGGCAAGCCCGTCCGCTACGTTTTTATCTGTAGGGTTCGGCACTGTTTCATCAAAAACAACACAGTGAATACCGTCCGCCACAAGCAGATCTACAATTTTTTGAGTCATGCCGATGGCAGTCATTCCCTTATCTGTTACCAGCAGCGGCTTGGTTCCACCCAACGAGCGGACTTTAGCAGGGAGCTCTTTATGTGCTCCGATTCCCATCAAGGTAACGCTTGGAATAAAAAATCCATTTACTTGTTCGCATATAGGCATAGCAGTCTCCATAACTTAAGTTAATTTGAACTGACGAAAAGAAGGCACAAGGGGAACTGCACTCATCGCTGTACGATTTTGGTGTTCGACGGTCAGTGAGGTGAACCTGAACGTCGAAGATTAGAATATACGGAAGTACAGCCATTCATTAAAATATACAGAAAAATAAAGAGTTAAGACATTCATCAAAATGTACAGAATGCAGACATTCACTGCCAGAGACAGAGTGAAGACACTCCTTGGGCGACACGATGTGTCGCCCTTAACGTATCAGGGAGAGTGTTTGCCTTCTATTCTGTGAGTGTTGCTCTTGATCTGAAACAGTATGTACTCCTATGCTTTTGAAGCAACATAACCATCCGTACATGTTAGAAATAATAACCACCGCAGTAGTGAATCCAGCAAGTCTACACAGCTTCTACTGTGCAGGGCGGGTATTAGAATTTCTGAAAAAGTTGAATCATCTAACTGTTTGAAATTGCAAGATGTTGTTGTTTGTGAACTTAGTCATGTTGTGACAGCTGTTTGTGGCTGGAGACGCAAGGGGTGATGTCACGGTTTATATTATTTACGTGACTCGGTTGTGTTTGAGGTTGGCTTTACATAGAGAATCAGCGTTGTGCGTTATGCTTTTTTGTATCTATGTAAGGATAAATATTATGAATTTACTTCGAATTGCTCTCATGGGTGTATTTCTGTTTGTTTCTTCAGTAACAGCATGTTTGGCTGACGATGTTGTTTTAGCATCCGGTGCTGGATACAAAAAAATGGTGAACGCTCTTGTTGCTGAATATGCGCAGCAGACAGGTAATTCTGTTGATCTTATCTTTGGCAATATGGCTCGTGTAACCATGTTGGCAAAGCAGGGGGGTAAGGTAGGGTTGGTTCTTGGTGACACCGGATTTTTGAAAAAAGCACACCTTCCCATGCAGTCGATGTACGAACTCGGACGCGGCAAGCTTGTGCTGGCATTTTCCAAATCCGTAAAAGCATCAACTGTTGAAGGGTTGGATGCTCCGCAGACAACTCGCGTTGCGTTACCGGATGGTAAGAAAGCTATTTATGGCAAAGCTGCGCGTGAATTTTTACAATCAAGCGGAAGGATTCCTGCAATTCAACCCAAACTTGTGGAAGTATCCACTGTTCCGCAGGTATTTTCATACTTAGCAACCAATGAAGTTGATATGGGATTCTTGAACCTTACCCATGCGTTGAATGTTGCAGATAAGCTTGGCGGGTATGTAATGGTGGATGAGTCATTGTACTCCCCCATTTCAATTGTTGTGGGCGTACTTGCCAACAAATCGCAGGAAAAAGAACAGCAGGATTTTTTGAAATTTCTCAATACGCCCGAAGCGCAGGCCATCGTTCATAAGCACGGGCTATAGTCTGTATGGATTTTTTTGCAATATTATCGGAGCAGCAAACTACTACTCCTCTGTACCTTACGCTAAAAACGCTATGTCTTGTGGGGATACTGCATTTAGTAAGTGGTGTTTTACTTGGGTATTATCTGACAAGTAAAAAAAGCATGATGCGTTCTGTGGTGGATTTTTTGGTCACGCTGCCGCTGGTGTTTCCACCAATAGCCACAGGATTTGTACTGCTTATGCTACTTGGACGCTCAGGGCTTATCGGTACTGCGCTTCCTGTAGATATTGTGTTCAGTTTTACAGGTGTGGTCATAGCCTCGTTTGTGGCGGGGCTGCCGCTTATGGTAAAGTCTGTCGAAACGGCACTGAGGGGCGATGTTCGCCGGTTGGCGGAGCTTGCCCATGTGCTGGGAAAGAATGATTGGGAAACCTTCTGGCAGGTTCTTCTTCCCAATATTCGTCGTAGTATAGCGACCGGTTGGTTTCTTGCCCTTGGGAGGGGACTCGGTGAAGTGGGTATAACCCTTATGCTGGGTGGAAATATTATCGGTAAAACCAACACGCTGTCTCTTGAAATTTACAACGCTGTGTTCAGCGGTGAGTTTGATAGAGCAATGGTGCTGGCATCAATCTTGGCTGTTTTTTCTTGTGTGATCTTTATTGCGCTGAAAAAACTTTCGTCACCTAACCTGTTATAGGCGTACTGAATACAATACTGATGATCACAAATACATTTCTTCATATTAGAGGAATCAGCAAGCGGCAGGAAGAAGTTCTCTGGCAACAGGGGGTAACGGACTGGACGCTGTTTGCGAAGGATGCGCCGGTTTCACGTCCCTGCGCGTTGAATGATTCTGTTGATGCACTTAGTTCAGGCGATGCTGAGTTCTTTGCCCGTGCCTTGCCAAAGGCAGAGCATTACAGGATTGCTTTGGAGTTTCCTGACGATGTGATGTTTTTGCGTGTGGAAACTACCGGAAGCAGCCTGTATTATGATTCGCTCACTATGATAGGCTGGTCGTTTGGTAAAACATACAATGTGTATGTGGCGGGGGAGGATTCGAGTGCATTTGTAGAAGCAATACGGCGCGCAAAAGTTGTTGTGACGTTTAACGGTACGATGCACGACTGCAAATTTATTCAGAAGCACTTTCCAGAAATGGTGCTGCCGTCTGCTCATATTGATCTACGATATTGTGCAAAGCGGGCGGGATTGTCTGGCGGCAGAACGGCCATTGAACATGCTGTCGGGCTGGTACGCCTCACAGCTACTGAGTCCCCATCTGTATTGTGGCATCGTTATCGTCGTGGAGATTCTGCTGCGTTGCGGCGGATGATCACGCATAACCATGCGGATATTGAAGCGCAGAAAGTGTTGCAGGATGCCTGCATCGCTCGTTTGTACGCCAAGAAGTCTATTCCTGTTGCTGTGCGCTCCTCAGTTCGCTTTGCAAAGTCTTCAAGCGTAATCAAATGGGCAACGGCAACGAACTATGGATTTAGTTCCGGCATTAAAATCTCTGCATACAAAGGTGATCAAGCTCCTGCTGTGACCTACAGCCAGTTGCAAGCGGAAATGTCGCTTGATGATGTTTGCGTTGTGGGAATAGATCTCGTTGCGTCAGAAAAAAGGGAGTCCGGTTTTTGTGTTCTGCGCGGCAATATTGCGACGACATCACGCATGAAGACTGATGAAGATATGATTGAAGCGGCACTCGTTGCAGGAGCAAATTTAATTTCTATAGATTCCCCGCTTGGTATCCCTCATGGACGAACAACGTTTTGGGATGATGACATCATGCGTGAGCAGTATGGCATTACTCGTGAATGCGAAAGGGTGTTAAAGCAGCGCGGGATTTCGAGCTATCCTTGTCTTATTCCCAGTATGCAAAAGTTAACGCAGCGGGGCATGGGGCTTGCGGCCAAATTTAAGGCGCTTGGTCTGGAAGTAATTGAAGGGTACCCCGGCGGCACGCAGGACATTCTTTCTATTCCGCGCAAGCAGGCAGGGTTGGCAGATCTTATTGAGGGACTGATTGAATTCGGTATCACAGGTCAATTTACACAGGGCGCAGTGAGTCAGAAGGAAGAAGCGCAGGTTTCCAGTGCCATTACGATTAGTCCTAAAAAGATACGCGCTAAAGCCAGCTGGAGTCAGCACGTGGATAATCGGACACCGTTAGATGGTGTTTCGGCGAAAAAAATTTCAACACAAGCTTCTTCCACCAAAAAAACTGTCACACAAAAAAGAATAAAGATCAGCCACGATGAATTGGATGCCATCACATCTGCCATTGTAGGATTATTCTATCTTTGTGGCAGGTACGAGGCATTAGGCAATGCGGAAGAAGGGTATTTGATAGTACCGTGCCTAAGGGGAGTATCTTGCTAGTATCTGTAACTTTGTCTGATCCTTGAGGCGGAAGAACAATGACTAAGCGGAACTGGCGTAAGGCTTAACGTCGTTGGTCTGAGAACGCACTACCTTGAAGGAAGAGACGTGGTTTAGGGTACTTGAGACATCCCCCAATAAAAAAGGCTCCATCTATAGACAACGTAGATGGAGCTTTTTTATGTGCAGTGATTACATAAGAGCTTGAAGAGAAGCGTAATCGTATGCAGCTGTAATTTTTTCATGAATTTCTTTGGAAGAAATTTCACGGCTTATTTTGAGCTGCGTGGTTGTTTCGCCTAATCCGTCGTTCCAAGTGATGTCTACAAAGTAGAAATCTATGAAGTTCTCCGCAGTGTTTACAACTACTTTTGCATACTTAATTGGCTCTTCAGGAAGTGTTCCAAGCGCCGCCTTAACCTCTTTATCAAAAGTGGAAATATCCATATTCCCTCCTATAAAAAATTTCATATCGTATCATTGTAACAATACGCTGATATTTAGGTAGACGCAGCCTTTGTAGTGTACATAGTGACCAGTGGCAAGTATGTGTGTCTCAGTAAAATTACGTATTAAATTGTACGTAAATTGTCTGTTTATATTGCAGATGCACTCCACTACAAGATAAGAGCATAACTATGAAAGAAAATGATCCTTTTTATACGAAGCTGGCTTGGGCAATTATGATGACAGGGGTTGCCATAGGCGTAAGTGTTTTTGTTTACTGCGTTAAAAAAGGTCTGTAATTGCAGACTGATGAAAAACGAACACATTCTGCGCCGAATACTTGTTGCTGTATGGCTTTCTTACTTCACGCGATTGCCTGATCGTACTTCATAAAAAAATCAAATTCTTACATACGGCTATATGGCTTTGGACTTAGATTTTTCCGTGTTGTAACACTGCCCAGATTTATTCCGACCTAAGGGTGGGGGTATCTTTGAAGCATATGCAGGGTAAATAATCGTCAGTACTATTTTGCAACGGGTACTGTAGGCTGAACATTTTAGAGCCTGTTTTGGGTTAGTAGCAATTTGAACTTTGGGTACATGGAAAGATATGTCACATTTTGTTTTTATTACGCTTCTGGCGGCGTTCCCAGCGCTGTCTACGGATATGTATCTTCCTGCGTTGCCTATTATTCAGGAACAGATGGGGATACCGCTGGCTACTGCGAACTTGTCGCTGGTACTTTTCTTTGTGTTTTTCAGCTTTTCGCTGTTGATCTACGGTCCGCTATCAGACCGTGTCGGCAGGCGTCCTGTCTTGCTGGGCGGCATTACTATCTATATTCTTGGCAGCCTGCTATGTGCTTTGTCTCAAAGTATCTGGCTACTTGTTATTGCCCGTATTATTCAGGCAGCCGGGGCGGCATCAGCTTCTGCACTATCTATGGCTCTTGCTAAAGATTTGTACACAGGTGCGGAACGCCAAAAAGTGCTGGCGTACATGGGGGTTATTGTCCCGTTGTGCCCAATGCTTGCACCGTTGTTCGGTAGTTTTGTGTTGGAATTCGCATCATGGCATTGGATTTTTGTATGTCAGGCGGTGCTTGCAACATTGGCAATGTACGGGAGCATTACTTTTGACGAACCGGAGTTCGAAAAAATACGCGGTTCTGTTTGGAAAGTCGTTTCCCGTTACTCTGCGGTATTGTCCAATGTGCCATTTTCCTTAAGCTGTTTTACCTTTTCCTTCATGGGGATCGGTTTTTTTGGATTTCTTGCTGGCTCCGCAGATATTTACATTCTGTCATACGGACTGACGGAACAAGAGTACGCAATCTTTTTTGGTTTTAATGCCTTAGGATTTATGCTGGGCTCTTTCCTTTGCTCACGTCTATGTATTGGCATGACTTCTATGGAAATATTGCAGGGTTCGCTTCTTGGCATCTTGGTTTCGAGTATTGCATTGTTTTTCTTTGGGCACACCGCGATAGGGTTTGCCATTACCATGTTTTTTATGACCTTCTCGATTGGCGTAAGCCGACCTGTAAGTAACCATATGATCTTGGAAACTGTGGATTCCGACGTAGGTACAGCCGCGTCCATTCTCACATTTACTTATTTTATTCTTGGCGCATTCGCCATGCAGTTCATTTCCTTTGATTGGGTCAGCAAGTCGGCTGTTATTTCTCAAATGGGTATTGCAGCGGCGATTATTCCTCTAGTGGCGCTTTTATTTATGCGTAGAAAGCATAAGCTAGCTCATCAGGTTGAACAGGAACAAGAATAAAAATTGTTGGTGAATACTGAATTTGTAAGAATACTAGTATGAAGAATGCTTGATCTGACAGTTTGTGTGAGTGGAATAAAATAGCATAGGCGCTGTTTCAGTAGGCGTACCACCGTTGGAATGTAAGATATAAAAATAGAACGAACGTCCCTGTTTTCGAATGAGAACAGGGACGTTTTTTTATGGGAAAAACAAGTTTTGCCAATTGAAAATGAGGAAGCGCGCTGAAGAGTTGTGAGTAATTATTGATGATCTCGGTGGAGCTTTTCGCTTATTGCTTTTTAGGAGGCAAAAGAGTGCTGTGAAGGTTCGAAGCGCATAAAACAGCTTTAGAAGAATTTGTAATGTAAGGAACTCGGTAAGGAATATAGAATAAGTGAGATTGGGTGTTGTGTTCGCTGGCGTAGTACTTGCCACTCTTACGAAGAGGTTTCAGCATATGGGGCGTTTATTCTTTGCCATCTGTTTCATGTGGGTTCTTGCTTTCCCTGTCTTGGCTTTCTCTCAAGATGAGGCCATGTCGGCGAATGCTGCTGATACTGGTCGTCTTAATGTTCTGGCAATTCTTGAAGACGAAGAAACTTCTTTACGTAAAGCAGGCGACATTAAGCTGGATGAAATTAGGGACGAATTACAGTTCTTGAACTCTGGATATCGGCAGATAATTTTAAGTCTGGGGATAGCGAGCACCACGCCAATGGTGCTTTGTGAGTTTTATGCACACCTGTCCAGTATTAATGAAAAAAGTTCTGATATTTTTGACGCATTGAAGGTTCTACAAAAACAGGTTCAAACACGATTTGATGGTTTGGAAAATGCGTCAGGAAATTTTTCCAGTAAAGATGAAGCGCCATTGTCATCCGAAGATGACTGGAATTATCAAAAATATACCGACCGACTAAACGCACTCCAGAGTACATTAAAGCAACAATCCGTACGAATAAAGATCGAATTAGATATTGCAGGGCGGCTAGAAAAGAAATCGCTGACTCTTTTGACGCGAATGGAAAAAGAGATACCTTCCAAGTGGGAGAACTATTTTTTGGTAGGGAAAAATCTACCATTAACCAGTGAGTTCTGGACGAGTGATTTTTCGCCCAGTTATTGGCTGTCGTTACGACTTCCTGTTTGGTTGGGACGCCTTTCCGCCGCCTCAACAGATTATAGCAGCAAAATTCTCTTCTTTTCTTCAGTTTTTTTACTCTTGAGTGGGCTGGGAGTGTTCATTGGAAAAAGTATTTTTCTTAAAAATGAACATAAGTCTGACCTGCCGAAATTTATAGCTGCCAGTGTGGTGGTGAGTATCGGCGCTTCCATTATGCTCACCAAGCATCATTTTTACCCCCATGTGACCGGTATGGTCGCCATTCTGGGAGTGAGCATTTATAGCTTCGGCTCAATGTGGGCGGGAGATATTATTCGACGTACATTTAGTGACTACGACAATCCTTCCAGAATTCTTTTAACGTGGTTGTTTGCAGTGGGTGGGCTTTTGCTTGTAACTGGTCTGCCGGAGCAACTTGTTATTTTTGTGTGGGTGTTATTGGTTGTAATCATTGTCGCCGTTATGAAACGTCGCCTCTCTGCTCGTTCTCTTAGAATAAAACAGACAATCTGGTTTTGGGGGCTGATAGCCTCTGTCGTAATGGCATTGTTTGGATTCGGTCGGCTTGCTGTCTTGGCGGGAATGCTGATTTATACAGGCTATTACATCTATACGATAGGCATGGCGGTAACGTGTCTCGCAGGATATGGAATTTCCCGTCTTCCGGATACCGGCGCATACGCATTCGTTCGTGCATTGCTTATGGGAATATTGTCACCATTAATATGGGCAGCATCGGCAGCGCTTGCTGGATCTTGGCTTTATGATTTCTTCGGTGCAGGCGTGTTTAAAGCAACAGGCGATTTAAAGTTCGGCTGGAAAGGTTTTTCTTTGCAGTTGTTCAATGTTGTCATGGTCGTGGCTCTTTTTTTCCTGACTCGTGCGGCAATTGCAGTGGTTAAAACCTATATTAACCGTGAGGGGAAAAAGTGGCCAAGGTCAAAGCGCGGCACAATACATTCTTTAGAAACTATTTCAGCATATACATTCTGGGCGTTGTTTGCCTTGTTTACAATGGGATTTCTTGGTGTAAATTTAACAAGCTTCACTGTTATCGCAGGTGGTCTTTCTGTGGGTATCGGCTTTGGTATGCAGGCTATCTTTAATAACTTTATTAGCGGCTTAATTTTACTTTTTGGTCGTTCCATTCAACAGGAAGATATTATTCAGGTAGGGCAGCTGTGGTGCACTGTGAAAAAAATTAATATTAGAACCACAGTCGTTGAATCGTTCGAAAATGCGAGCATCATAATTCCCAATTCCGATCTGATTGCAACACAGGTAACAAACTGGACAAAAGACGATCCTACATTGCGCAGGGACATTCTTGTTGGAGTTGCATACGGCTCAGATACAAAGCTTGTTGAAAAAACTCTCATGAAAATAGCTAAAGATCATTCGCGCGTATTACCTAAACCGGAACCTCGGGTTCTGTTCAATGACTTTGGTGCAAGTAGTTTAGATTTCATTTTACGTGTATGGATTGATGACATTGATTTTACGTTAAAAACGATGTCTGATTTACGCTATGAAATCGATGGAGCTTTCCGCGAGCTGGGAATTGAGATTGCATTCCCGCAAATGGATCTACATGTGCGGTCTGCTGAAGGGTTGAAGGCATTAAAAGATGTGCCTTCAAGTTAGAGCGAAAGGCAGGAGCATTTGCAGACAGCATTCCGTTCATATTTGAGCGATGGGCACCTCTGGCATGACAATTTATTAGGTGTAAGTACATAAAAAGCCCCGTACAGCGAACTGTACGGGGCTTTTTATGTACGGAAAATCTTATTTTTCTTCTTCTGGCTTGCACCAAACGCAGAATTTTTCTTCACGTTCGGTAACTTTGCCGCCGCAAGTTGGACAGCCGTTTTTAACGCCGCCAGCTTGAACTACTTTTACTACGTCGCCAGTGTTGGCAACCCATGCGCCATTAGGACCTTTGGAGAATCCAAGCATGCCACATTTTTCACAGTAGTAATTGATCATTTTATTGTCGCCACAACGTATACATCCGTTCATGTGTAATCTCGCTTTATGGTAAGAGCTTGACGGCTCATGTGTTTAATTTTGAACAACCATAATAAGGTGAGGAAAACTGCAAGTCAACGGATACCCGAAGCGAGCGTCTTGTTCTTGCTTGTACAGCATGTGGTTCAGAACAGAGCTCCAGGTAGAATTCACTGAGCACTGGTTGTAACGCACTGTCCGCTATTGGCTATGAGATTAATCAGCGTTGTTGAGGGACGCGCTTAATTCGTCCAGCAAGGCCGTTTTTTCGGTCGCTGTGCATTCCTGTACAAACTCTTCCAGCAGGCCAATTACTTCTTCAACACACGGGGCGTTGTTATCCTGTAAAAGCTCTGCAAGAAACAGCGTCATGCCCATGCCGTCAGCACGGTTCAATTCAGCGCTTTGTTCTGCGGAAGCGGTTGTAGTGTCATCCCAAGTGTATTTTTCACAGTATGGGCTGTCCTGTAATACGTCTTTAACTATGATTTCGCATTCTGAAAGAGTACGCATAAAGTAAATACCTTTTACTTAGAGGTTATGTTTGCAGTACTCGTAATAAGATGAGGTTATAAAGTAAAGTCTACATGCGTTAAAAATAGAATATAAAAGAGCTGCCATATTGAAAATTAATATAGCGGCTCTCGCAGTATAGAGAACATAGTTGGGACTAAATAACGATGTTCACCCCCAACAATTTGTAGACTGCCTTTAGGCAGGAATTTTGGGTGTTACGCTTTATTTACCACTTCTTTCTAAAGACAGTGCTTGTTTCAGATAGTTGTATGCTCACCATTTTTTTAAGGATGCTCTTTTTTTATGGAAGCACACAGTGCGGGTGAATCCGATAATGAAGGAGAGCATACTGATGAAAAAAAATAGCCATGTGAGCGGAATAAGGAAAAATGGTTCAATGAGGAAGCCGTTTTCATCGATATGAGATCCAATGACATTATAGCTAATGCCACAGACCAAACTTGCTATCAGAAATAGCCAAGCAATCTTGTTTTTAAAAATACACATAACGTCCTCCATCAATTCATTTCTACAGTAGCCAGAAGTTTGGCGTATGAGATTGTGCGTTGTGATCAGGACGGCAGTGTAAGCGGACAGATTGCAAGCATAAAGTCTTTTCTCGGTTATCCTCACGAAATAAGGTTGCATATTGAAAAAGCCAAAATCTTACATGCAATGAATGTCAGATTTTGGCTCTTTCTAGTGCCGTTGTATTGCACTTGTGAGAATCACGTCGGGCAATACTGTTTTGTCGCTAGGCGGGAAAAATTAGTGAGAAACTGTTCCTGCTACCAGACGCGCTTTATTGAAGGATGGGAAAATCGCTTCCTTCGGGAAGAAAAAGAGTGCGTAGCGGATAGCAACGTAGGAAACGATAATGGTTGCAATGTACAGTTCCATTGTTGCAAGGCTTGCTACCTGATCTACAATCTCCTGCTGCCATCCCTGTGCGCTCATCCATGCACTGGATTTGTACAGTGCGGTAGACCCGATTACGAGCGGGAATGTGAAAGCTGCGAATCCAGGGCTGAAAGGAAGACGAAGAAGTTTTATAAATGCTACGTAGAGTACAAATGTCATGAGTACTGCAATGCCGAGTAATACTGCAATAATTAATGCAGAAGGAGAGCTTGTCATGGACAGGTAGCCTGCAAGTGAGAGACTTGCCGGTGCTGCCATAATTGCGATGGTCGGCTTTGCTGCGTCTACAATTTCATTACAGAAGATGAGACGGTAGATCATGATCGGCAACATGATGGCGTAAGCAACCATGCCGAAGTACAATAACAATGTTGCAAAAGAGTAGAAGTGTGTTCCAGCGAAGCTTACGTTAGCTACGATAATGCCCACTGGTGGCACAAACCAGCTCGGAACCATTTTCTGTAAGGAAAAATCGTTGATCTGGTGAAAGATAAAAAATGCAAGAAATATAAGGTGAATTCCGACAGCTGCAAGCCAGAGTGCTTCGCCTGCCATTGGAGCAAATTTTGAAACTGCGTTGGAGATAACCATAGTTGCCATGGCGAATGTTGGAGCAACGCTGCCAACAACGGGATGAGCAAGATCGTTCAGCAACGATTTAGGGTAGAAAACAAAACGAGCGAGGAGCGCAACGAGTAACATGGCAGCAATAGCTGCACCTGTTAACTGTGCGTAGCCCTGTAAAGGTGCTGCATTTTCCCAACACCAACCAAGGCTGGCAATACCAAGAGCAAGACCGGCAGTAGGAGTAGGAAGATCAGCGACTCGAATAATAGTTTTCGGATGGTTCATGGCGACCTCATTTGTGGTGAATGTGTAAGGTCGTTATAGGGAGAGTTTTTTGTGTAGCATAGTTTAATGTTTTTACTTTTTGTGTAAGAAAAATTGAATATCTAAAAATATATGACAGAAAATCGCATTACTGTCTAAAATTCTTACACTTTATTCTTTGTCCATTTTTGCGCAGCTGGGAAGCTATAGCATCCCCGTTTAATTATTTTTTTTAATTCGCTCTTGCGGGCACAAAAAAAGCCAGAATCACATTGCTGCTATACACATGTGATTCTGGCTTTCATAACATCTCTTACTGTACCGAGGGGGTTTGGTAGTTAAGGGGACATACCGACAGTAAGGATGAAAAAGGCTGGCTGCTACTTCACAGGTGTGCCTGTTGCAGTAGGATTAGCTGGATTCATACTCCAAATATGCCAACCATCATCATAGAGACTAGCTTGGGTGAACCCCATAGCCTGAGCATACAGTAACGCTTCACTGGCGCGCCAGCCAGTGCCGCAATAAAAAGAAACTTCTTTGTCCGGAGTAATGCCCCATTCTTTCCAGAATGCTGCAATCTCTGTGTAATCGCGCATGGTGTTATCAGGGTTGCGGAAGTCATCCATGTTGTAGGAATCTTTTCCTGCATGTCCCCATGTAGCACCTTTGATGCGCCCTTTAGGCTTAATATATGAGTAGCCGGTTGTTTCCCCGATGTATTCATCCCATGTACGGATGGAAACAAGCTCGCCATTTTTATCTTTAAGAATCCGCTTTGCCTCTTTGATGTCGATGATGAGGCTTGTGTCTGGAGTCGCTGTGCCAAAAGTTGTGGCAGGTGTAGGCGTTACTTCGGTTCGTTCAGTTTTGAATCCGGCTGCCTTCCATGCGGAAAGTCCGCCGTTAAGGATTCGAACGTCCTTTACGCCGAGGGAGCGCATGGCAACGGCTGCGCGTGCTGCGTCAATTCCAGCTTCACCGTACAGCACCACTGGTGTGTCTGCGGTAACGCCGATCGAGAGCAGGTTAGTGCGAATTTCATCAGCCGGAAGGTAGTTCCATCTGCGTGCTTCAGATTCAAGAAGATCTGTATTCAGGTGCACAGCTGTAGGAATGTGGTTCTGATTGTATACTTTGCCTTCGCCCCATGAGGCTTCCACAACGAGAATATTTTTTTCAGCAATACGTTTTTGTACCCATTGGGCAGGAACGATACCTTCGTAATGCGGCAGACGCTCAAGAGGTAATCCTGCTTGCACCCATGCGGCAAAGGAATCTTTATAAAGAGAGATTTGTGATGCGCTGACGCCTTGTTCAACAAGCCAGTTAGCTACAATGGTAGCCTGTTCAAGTGTGTATCCGTAGACGATGATGGATTTGGCAGCGGAAAGATTTTTTGCCGCAGTTACTTCAGCAGTGCGGGGAAGGTCTTGCGTAACCCAGGAAGCTGAAAGGTTGGTGGCAGCGGGAAGGTGGCCCGTGCGTTTCTCACCCTGTAATGCCCAGCCGTTAAAGGCATTGGGATTACGTGCATCTACAATACGTGTGCCTTGCTGGCTGCGCAGCGTGTCGACTTGCGCTGTGTCGAGCTGGGGAAATGTGGTAGCAAAGGCTGCTGTGGAAATAAGAAGAGCAAAGAATGTGTAAACAATGGTGCGAAACGCCATGAAGACTCCCGAAAAAGATTTTCCATTTCATAACCTACCTGAGAAGATAGAACAAATTGAATAAACTAATAGAAGGAGTAGATGGGTATAGATTGATGTGATTGAATGAGCTTGCATTATGCAACTCACTAACTTACTGAATAAAGTTTGTGATCGCTAACATGTTTTGACAATGAGAAAATAATGAATCTTCCTCCTCAGCTTGCTCGTTATGGCGGATACCTGTTTGCGTTGATGGCCACCGTTATCTGGTCCGGTAACTTTATTGTTGCCCGTGGATTATCCAGTGAGATTGCTCCGGTTACGCTTGCTTTTTGCCGCTGGACAACCGCGACAGTTGTTTTGCTGCCGTTTGCATTTGCTGCATTGTACCGTCAGCGTACAGAGCTGCTTTTAAGTTTGCGTCATCTTATCCCCACAGCATTTATGGGTGTTACCGTCTTTAACACCTTAATTTATATTGCAGGGCATAAAACTACGGCGCTGAACTTGTCGTTGATTGCCATTTTCTCACCAGTTTTCATTATCGTATTGGCGCATATCTTTTTGAATGATCGCATCACTGTGACACGTCTGTGTGGTGTTGTGCTTTCTGTGCTGGGTGTTGTGATGCTTACAACACGGGGTGATCTTGGGTTATTGCTTGAATTGCAGTTTAATGACGGCGATTTGCTGATGCTGTTCGCCACACTTATTTTTGCAATCTACACCATTTTAGTCCGCCGTAAGCCGATTGCGTTATTGCCGACAGCGTACCTTGGTGCCAACTTTATTCTTGGTTGGATAATGCTGTTGCCGTGGGTGTTGTGGGAATGGACATACGCACCGCCTGTTATGCCAGCACCGCACGTTTTAGGATCTATTTTATATATTGGTGTAGGCGCATCACTTCTAGCATACCTTTTCTGGAACTATGCCATCGCGAGCATAGGCCCTGCAAAAGCGGGCATTGTGTATTACAGTTTGCCCCTGTTTTGCGGTATCGAGGCGTGGCTTATTTTAGGTGAAGCAATTACATGGGTGCATGGCTTGTCCGGCTTCCTGATTGTTTGCGGTATCTTTATTGCGAACCGTCAATAGCTGGCGGTAGCGACGCAAGGTAAGTTTCCGCCACGGACAGATGTTGTTGCAGCTTGGTTTCATCCATGCGTTGCAATCCCCAGATCATGGGGCGTGTGCGGTTGTTGCCTTCAAATAATTCATAATGTGTGAAGATAAAACGCCAGTATAGCCCGTCCCAGATAGGGCACCATTCATCTTGAGGGAAATCGCTCATCTTGCGTACGTAATTGCTACTGCTCACATACGGTTTGGTAGTAATGAGCCCGCCATCCGCGTACTGACTCATGCCGTACACATTGGGCACCATAACCCAGTCGTAAGAATCTATGAAAAGCTCTAAAAACCACGTGTACACCTGCGTGGGGTCGAACTCACAGAGCAACATGAAATTCCCCAGAATCATAAGCCGTTCTATGTGATGGCAATATCCGTGTTCCAGCACTCGTTTGATGACTGTATCCACAGGAGTAATTCCTGTGGTGCCGGTGTAGAACGATTGTGGAATCGGACGGGTATGCTTGAAAAAGTTTGATGTACGTTGCTGCACACCTAGCTTGCAGTAAGTTGCGTGCATAAATTCCCGCCAGCCGATAAGTTGCCGTATAAATCCTTCTATAGAATTGAGAGGAATCTTGCGTTCTTCCCATATGTCCAGAACTGCATTAAGCACCTGCTGCGGACTAAGTAATCCTATGTTCAACGCCGGAGATATGAGGGCGTGAAAAAGGAAGTCGTGATCGTGCATGATGGCATCCTGATAGATGCCGAAATGGGGCAGTTTGTGTTCGATGAAGTCATCAAGCCATTGCTGCGCCTGTTCATGTGTGTGCGGGTAGAGAAGTTGTAAGTCTGAACCGAATGCATCTGGATAGGCTGTTGTTACGTGTGCGTATGCCTCTGTGGAAAATGGAGATGTTACATCCGGTGGTGGCGGGGGAACCGGCACAATGCCATCATACGCATAGCGATTCTGGGTATCCATTGACCATTTGCCGCCCACTGGCTTTCCGTTTTCCTGTAGCAATACGTTTAACGTTTTACGCTGGGCAGAATAGAATGATGCCTGACGCGGCTTGTCGCCTAACAGTGCCTCGGCTTCGCCTTTTTGCAAAAAGAATGAGGGTGTTGGTAGTGTGGTCAGGGTGATGTTGTGTGCGATACACTCGCGCTGGAGTCGTTTTTCCAGCAGGTAATCTGAAAGGGCGGCGATGTAGATGTGCGTAATTTCGGCTTCTGCCAGTGCTGCAAACAGATTGTGCATGTTCTGCGATGGAAGATGGGAAATGTACGTGGTCGCGTGTCCCGCCTGTTGCAGACGGTGCTCATATGCCTTCAAGCTGGCGCGATGAAGCATGAGTTTTTGTTTATGAAAGTTGCTCTGCCAGCGGTGATCGCCAAACATAAGCTGTTCTTCCAATAAAAAGACAGGACGGTTCTGCACAACGGCAGGATGATCCAAAAAAAGCTGATGAGGAAAGACTACTGCTGCTTCTCGCATATCAACACCTCGTCAGAGCAGTGTATCAGGTCGTACGTTTTACTTCCACTATGCTCGTAGATTTTGTTGGTATGCGAGATTCAGCAGGATAAATTGGTATGTTGTGCCCAATTCTTAAACAACGGCTAATTCCATTTTGCCCCATACGCTGACTTTGTCACCGCACTGAGCAAAAACGCCTTCAATACCGTGGTGCTGTAAGCGCATGGCCTCTTCTGTAACGCGTTCCACATCGCCGGGAAGTTTCAGCATATTACAAAATGAGGTTGCACATGCATCCGCAAGGCTGCCGTTTTTGGATCGAACTGCAACAAGTTCGCCGGAGCCTAGGCTGATGGAATGCCCGATGGTAGCGGAGGAGGCACAGATTCCCACAGGGAAGTCCGTATCATCCAGCTTAATACCAACGGTGGCATCACTGTTAGGGTCCGGTAATAGACCTGCAATTCTTGGTTTGGAAGAAAGCATGTATACGTCGCCGCCGTTCTCGACAATAAGTTCGGGGCTCTGATATGCAAATTTTTCGCACACCATCTGTGAGATAGTGCCAGCTACTGCCGCCATAGGTCCAACATTAGCAATGTTGGCAGCTTCTGCCATGCGTCTAATGATGAGTGCCGCGTGCTCCGGCACAACTACAGGGGAAAAGCTTTCCAAAAACTCGGGGTGAAATGTGATGTAGGACTTCAACATGCCGCGTAGTTCTGTCACATACGCGGCAATCTCTAAAGACAGATTCTTACATGCAGTTACATGCAAGTCTGTCTCTTCGACTAAAACTTGAAATGCCTGTTCATCATCGTGCCGAGTATACTGCTGCCGATAATGTCGCAAGGGATTGCTGTATGCTTTTGTACTCATTGTGAACATATACCGAGGCTTGCATAGTTTTGCAACACTTCAAAAATGGAACCGTTTGCATATTGATGACAAAGGCATACAGCAACGCCTTTTGGTCTGTAATGTGAGCTCCGGTCAAAATGGGGCGCTGCAGTAGTGCAGGGCAGTGTTTTAAGTGGATATTCCGCGAAAAATTCATACGGCGTGGGTTTACAAGATTGTGCATTCAGCCTAAAACATCTGCTTCAGGTTATTTTCGGCAAGGATATTCCAGATTGATGGCAACCTTGTACATTGCTTTGCTGCTTTAAAGCCCCAAATGCCACATGCTTCTATGTATGCTTTGATCTTGGTTTTTTTGCACTTTGTACTGCACAGATTTGCTTTGATCCGGCAAAAGGAGCTTTAAAAGCTGCAAGTTCTGCTGAAAATCTGAGACTATTTTTTAAGGATTTTATTGGGAAAGCACATAATTACAGGGGGTCATGATGACCAAGCACTTTACACGTATCAGAGATTTGGGTTGCCAAGCTGCATATGACCTTATTGCCCGCGCTAAAGAGATGAAGGACACTGATCACCGAAGTGAACTTCTAGCTGGTAAAACAGCGATTATGCTTTTTGAGAAGGCATCCACCCGTACACGCGTTTCTTTTGAAACTGCTGTGTACCAACTTGGCGGCAAAACCATTTTTATGACTCCGGCTGAAAGCCAGTTGGGTCGAAGTGAACCGCTAAAAGATACTGCTCGAGTGCTCTCCCGATACAATGACTGTATGATTGTTCGAACCTTCGGTCAGGAAAACATTGAACAGCTGGTACACTATGGTGATATTCCGGTTGTAAACGCGCTTACTGACCAAGGGCACCCATGTCAGATTATGAGTGACCTCTTAACTATCCACGAGCGCACTCCTAACTTTGACGCAGTACGTGTTGCATGGATTGGCGATGGCAACAACATGGCCAACTCATGGATTGAAGCTGCAATGTACTTTCCGTTTGAGCTGTTTATGGCGTTTCCGGAAGGCTACGAGCCGGATAAAGAACTGCTTGCATTTGCGTTGCAGGCTGGAGCTAAAATCTTCTGTACCCACGAGCCTAAATTGGCTCTCGACGGTGCACACTACGTAAACACAGACGTATGGGCATCAATGGGACAGGAAGAAGAGCAAAAGCGCCGTGAAAAAGCATTTGCAGGATACATGATTGATGAGAAGATGATGGCTCTTGCTCATCCGGACGCAATGTTTATGCATTGCCTGCCAGCACACCGCGGCGAGGAAGTGAGTGAAGAAGTTATCGAAGGTCCGGCTTCGATTGTATGGGATCAGGCAGAAAACCGCCTGCACATGCAAAAAGCAATTCTCGAATGGGTATTCAAAGCAGATTAAGACAAACAGACAACAGACTGTGTCGCTGCTAGGAATATAAATTCAAAGCAGCATACACATTACGTTGCTGATTTATTGAGATTTGTTGCTAGATAGTATGCGGAGCATGTAATGTGCTCCGCTTTTCAATAAAAGAATGGAAGGTACGAAATGTCTAATGATATTAAAAAGGTTGTGCTCGCATACTCCGGCGGGCTCGATACTTCTGTAATCCTCAAATGGATTGCCCTTACTTACAATTGTGAAGTTGTTACTCTTACTGCTGACTTAGGTCAGGAAGAAGACCTCGACGGCGTAGATGAAAAAGCATTGGCTACCGGTGCTACCCGCGCATACGTTGAAGACCTTCGTGAAGAGTACGCACGCGATTTTATCTTCCCGATGATGCGCGCTAACGCAATTTACGAAAGCCGCTACCTGCTCGGTACTGCCATTGCGCGTCCGCTTATCACTAAACGCCTTATCGAAATTGCACACGAGGAAGGCGCTCAGGCAGTAGCCCACGGCGCAACCGGTAAAGGCAACGATCAGGTTCGTTTCGAACTTTCTGCAATGGCTCTTGATCCATCCATCAAAGTAATTGCTCCTTGGCGTGAATGGAACTTCCGTTCCCGTACTGACCTCACCAACTTTGCTGAGCAGCACGACATTCCGCTTCCAGTTGCAGCTTCCCGTAAGCTGTACTCCATGGACAGAAATATGCTTCATTGCTCCTTTGAAGGTGGCGAGCTGGAAAACCCTTGGCTTGAGCCGGGTCCAGGTTCCTACCTCATGGCTGTTCCAGTAGAACAGGCTCCGGACGAAGCAGAGTACATTGAACTCGAATTTATCAGCGGTGACCCTGTTGCTCTTAACGGTGAAAAATTAAGCCCTGCCGAAATGGTTAAAGCGCTTAACACTGTTGGCGGCAAACACGGCGTTGGTCGTCTCGATATGGTTGAGAACCGCTTTGTTGGCATGAAGTCACGTGGCGTTTACGAAACCCCGGGCGGCACAATTCTGCACGTTGCTCATCGCGATCTCGAAGGCATCTGCCTCGACCGTGACACCATGCACCTGCGTGATTCTTTGATTCCTAAGTATGCAGATTGCATCTACAACGGATTCTGGTTCGCTCCAGAGCGTGAAGCAATGCAGAAACTTATTGATGAAACCCAGAAAAACGTTTCCGGTACTGTTCGTATCAAACTGTACAAAGGTAACGTTATTCCTGTTGGTCGTAAGTCTCCTTACTCTCTCTACCGCGAAGATCTCGCAACTTTTGAAGAGGACGACGTTTACGATCAGGCAGACGCAGCTGGCTTTATTAAGCTTCAGGGCTTACGTTTGCTCGGCTACAAAAAGTAGGTTTTCATCATGGCAGAAAAAAAGATGTGGGGCGGACGTTTTCGTCAGAAAACCGCTGCGCTCGTAGAAGAATATACAGAATCTGTTTCCTACGATAAAAACCTCTACAAGCAGGATATCGCAGGGTCTAAAGCCCATGCGCGTATGCTCGCTCGTCAGCAGGTTATTTGTCAGGCAGATGCAGATTCCATCGTATCCGGCCTTGATGCTATTCTTAAGGAAATTGAAGACGGTCAGTTCCAGTGGAAAACTGAGTACGAAGATGTTCACATGAACATCGAAAACCGTCTTTCTGAGCTTATCGGTGATGCTGGCAAACGCCTGCATACCGGACGTTCCAGAAACGATCAGGTGGCGCTTGATTTCCGCCTGTACGTGTCTGACTCTATCCGCGAATGGCAGGACCTTATTAAAGGCGTAGTTGCAGAGCTTGTTAAGCAGGCAGAAGAGCACGTGGATACCTTGCTTCCAGGTTGCACTCATATGCAGCCAGCACAGCCTGTATCCCTTGCACATCATCTTCTTGCCTACGCATGGATGCTTCAGCGCGATTTTGAGCGTCTGGTAGACTGCGACAAACGCGCTCGTGTGTGTCCGCTTGGTGCAGCAGCACTTGCAGGCACCACATATCCGCTTGATCCTGCATCAGTT
Organism: Halodesulfovibrio sp. MK-HDV; assembly: GCF_009914765.1. Taxonomy (NCBI): domain Bacteria; kingdom Pseudomonadati; phylum Thermodesulfobacteriota; class Desulfovibrionia; order Desulfovibrionales; family Desulfovibrionaceae; genus Halodesulfovibrio; species Halodesulfovibrio sp. MK-HDV. The sequence continues at coordinate 48,535 of NZ_WYDS01000015.1, forward strand.
GCAGAAGAACTCGGCATGTACGGAACTTTCAAAAACTCTATGGATGCGGTGTCCGACAGAGATTTTGTTCTGGAATCCTTGTTCGACGGTTCACTCGTTATGACGCATCTTTCGCGCCTCAACGAAGAACTCGTATACTGGGCAAACCCTAACTTCGGGTACATCTACCTGCCAGATGCTTACGCCACCGGCTCAAGCATCATGCCGCAGAAGAAAAACCCCGACGTTTCGGAGATCATGCGCGGTAAAGTAGGTCGTACTTTCGGTTCTCTCATCAACCTGCTTGCTACAGTTAAAGGTCTTCCAATGACCTACAACCGTGATATGCAGGAAGATAAAGAGCCGTTTATTGATACTGATAAAACAGTTTCAACATCCCTCGCCATCATGGCAGGTATGCTTTCCGAATTGCGTTTTAATACAAAACGCATGGAAGAAGTGCTCAAACAGGGCTTCCTTAACGCAACAGAACTCGCTGACTACCTCGTAGGCAAAGGCGTTCCGTTCCGTGAAGCTCACCACATCACCGGCGCTGCGGTGGCGCTTGCAGAAGACAAAAACAAAGGACTCGAAGATCTCAGCATCGAAGAGTTCAACACTGTTTCTGATCTGATTGCAGACGATGTGTACGAAGTACTCTCCTACAAAAATGCTGTCGCTCGTCGCAGAACTCAGGGCGGTACTGGCCCCGATGCTGTAAGAGCACAGATTGCAGAATTGAACGACTGGCTTAGCTAAGTCGGCCAATATAGATTCCCAAAGGGGGCAGCGGTTGCTGTCCCCTTTTTTTGTGCTTTTTTACGATGTTCACAGATGGGGTGTTTTGGGGAAGCTTCTAGTGGTGTTTACCAGTAAGGTGCCTCTGGCAGCGCCTATCAGCGGGATGTCTCCGACGGCTTAAGAACCTCTTGCAAGAGGTTCTTAAGCATCTCCAGAAACCTTTATCTGCGAGGTGAACTGGTTAATTATGATCTCACGCGGCTTATGCCTCACTACCTTGTGTATAATTTGTTATGTGTCAGTTATCTCGGTTTGATTAACTTGAAGTGTGTCTGGTTAAGTCAGCTTTTCTTTGTGTGTGCGGGGTAGAGTATCTCAGTGTGGAGCTAGTAGGATACGTAAGGCAACTCGGTATGGGGTGAGGCTGTGGAGGGAGAATATTCTACGGGATATTTTGTGGGGCGTATATTTTCGTTGCGACCATTCCCAATTTCGGTATATTGCAGCAGAACCACGGGAGAGCCGTGAAATTTTATGGAGAATCAGATGGTAAAAAGTATTTTTGTTGGCAACCTTGCATGGTCTGCTGAAGACGATGACTTGCGTGACTTCTTTGAAGAATGTGGCACCGTAATCCGTGTACGCATTATGAAAGATCAGGAAACTGGTCGTTCCCGCGGGTTTGCCTTTGTAGACATGGATGCTGATGAAGCAGACGCTGCAATTGAAACCCTTAATGGAAAAAACTTGATGGGTCGCCCAGCAACTCTTTCCGAAGCTAAAGCACGCGAGCCACGTCGCTAGTAACTGCTTTTTAGCTACTACAACAAATTTCGGTGTGTAAAAGCCCCTACCTCTCATAGGTAGGGGCTTTTTTTGGGTGTTTCTGTGTAAATATGTTAGCTACGTGCACAGAAGAATCAAATTTTGGAGAGTTCTGCTCAAGGTCGTGGGGCATAAGCCGCGTGAGACCATAAAAAAACGTGCTGGTCTCGCTAATAAAAGTTTCTGGAGATTCTTAAGAACCTCTTGCAAGAGGTTCTTAAGTCGCCGAAGGCATCCCGCTGATAAGCGCTGTCGGAGACAACAAAGCGTCGCAGACCTGCCAGAGGCAACGCACCACAAATTCACATCGGTAATATACAGTAGTCACAAAAAAGACGCCCAAAAGGGCGCCTTTTTAATGATCTAAGGGCAGGTGATGCTTAGTAGCGAGGAACCTGAACGAGCCAGCCTTCTGGAGCTTCAGTATCGCCGCGCTGCATGCTTACGTATTTATCGTAGATAGCGCGGGTGTGTTCACCGATTTCGCCGTTACCTACAACATATTCTTTGCCAGCATCGGTTACGTATTTACCAACTGGGGTAATTACTGCTGCGGTACCGAAACCGCCAGCTTCGATGATGTCACCGTTTTCAATCTGCTCGAGGAAGTCAGCAATTTTGATGCGTTCCTGACGAGCATTCGGGAAGAGATCCAGCACTGACTGAGAAGTGATGGATTTAAGGATTGTGTCGGTAAATTCTGGAATGATGATAGTACCGTCTTTCTTGATATGGAAGTGGTTCATTGCACCAACTTCTTCAAGATAGGTATTGGTTGTATCAAGGTAGAGTACCTGAGCACAATTTTTTGATTTTGCAAATTCCTGTGCACGCAGAGACGCGGCGTAGTTGCCACATGCTTTAGCAGCACCGGTGCCGCCTGGTGTAGCGCGGTGGAATTTTTCTGTTACGAGCAGGGTAACTGTATTGCTGAAGCCGCCAGCGTAGTAAGGGCCACTTGGTGAGAGCATGATACAGTAAGTGTAGTTAGCACTTGGATGCACACCAAGGGAGTCCTGTGTAGCGAACATGAACGGGCGAATGTACAGAGAAGATTCTTCAATGTTTGGACACCAGTCACGTTCAACGTCGAGCAGGCGATTGAGTGCTTCAACCTGAAGATCTACTGGAATTTCAGGCATGCAGAGAATTCGTGCAGATTCGTTAAGGCGTTCTGCGTTTTTATCAAAGCGCCATGTGAAAATCTCATCATTGCGCTGAAATGCTTTTGCACCTTCAAAAATAGCCTGACCGTAATGGAGTACCATAGCGCCAGGGGCAATAGAGAAGTCCTGATAAGGAACAACACGCGGGTCTTTCCATTCGCCATCTTCGTAATCGCAAAGGAACATGTGGTCACTGCGCATCTGGCCGAATGAGAGTGTTTCAAGCTCTAACAAACATTCGTGATTCCGTTTTTCTTCAGGGAGCAAATCAAGTTTAAAATCCATTCCAGAATCCTCTTCTATCCGGTTGCATACCGTTTATAATTCAAATTGGTGGTTCACCAATATTCAGTCAATCTGAAGAATATTTGAACAGATTAACATATGTTGTCAACGACTTTTGCACAAAAGTGTAAGTTCTGTTGCGAGTTCTAATTATGTTAAAAAGTGTGAGGAAAAAAGAAAGCCCGACGCGGATAGCGTCGGGCTTTCTAAAAACTCGCAATGAGTTGGACGCTAGCTAACAATTATTGGCTGTACCATGGTCATCATGATGCCAATGTAGGCTGCGAACAATAGACTGATGTCGGCAATAACCATGACGATTCCGGCACAGTAGATGCTGACTTTTCTGCGCATTGGTGTTGCGCTAAGTACAATAAATGTCCAGAGAATGCAGGCAAAGACAGGCAGAAGAAGGGCAAAAGCCCACGCCATTACAATTGGGTTCTGCAACAGGTCGTTAAACATACTCGTGGTTATGAGTTCAGTAACAACGGACAGGTGGGTAGCTGCAAGCATTGCAAAGGAAGCTGCAAGCTGGAGCACTGTGCCACCAATAGCCCATTTGGCTGCGTATGGTATTGCAAATTTATAGTAATCACGACCGAAGTCGTCTTTTTCTCTGCGGGATATCAGGTACATTTGCCCGAAGGTGCCGCACAGGGCGAAGCCTGTAATGAGACCAAGACCGATGTAGGTAATGAATGCTTTTGAACTTGCGGCTGTAATAAGCGCAGTCAGTATCTCGAGCGGTGTTCCAGCAGAAGGAAGGAAATGCTCAATGGACTGAAGCACGTTTGCAAACATTCCAATGCAGATAACTGCACAGAACAGGAGAGCAGAACTTACCAATCCAAGAGTGATATGCGCGCTTTTTTGTTTGCGCATAGCTTTCCAAGCGTTGAAGTACACGGTCAAGACGATTGATGCGAGTATGATAACGCCGATCGTTATAAACAGTGGTAGTTGATACGGGCCTTGAAGCATAATCGGATCAACTGTCAGGTAGCGGACAACTCCAAGGGCGAGTATTGCCAGCGTGGTGCCACCGAAAACGAGACACATACGTGTAAGCTGCTTGCCGAATTTATCGTAGAAACTCTTTTTTTGAGATTTTGCGATGCTCTGGCTGATAGCAGAAATAAGAGGAAGAGACGGCACGGCGAGAACAGTCATAATGACTAAAAAGCCGGCAAGTCTAAGTCCTAAAAACTGAGGGTCGTTGAGTAGCCCATTCATGCTACAAGAACTCCTTTGGATGCATTTGCACGGCTTCTATGCCGAGCAATGGTTTATTGCACCATTTATACACGAAAAGCAAGTTTCCCTGTGTTTGCCAGTATGCACGAAAAAAGGTGTAACAGGTGTTCTTTCTTGAAAAAATAACTTCTGTTGAAAACAAATTGAAGGTATGCTGCGCGTTATATTGGGTTGCAGATGTAGTTATCGACTGCTGTAATCGGAAAATGGCTTGGTAGCAGTGGGCGGGCATAGAGGAGCGGCAATGATTCGGCGGTTATTTGTAGGTAGTATAATATTAGTATGTTGCGGGTGTAGTACTGCGAATATGCATACGGACGTGGCAAGTACTAAGTGGCGTATGGAAAATTTGGAGCAGCGTTTTCTGGATTTTAGAGAAAATGCTGCGGTGCGCGAAGCTGGTCTTTCGACGCGCATTGCCAATTTAGAGAAGCAACTGGGTCTTCCTGTCCCGTCGCAAAAAGAGTTGATCGGTTCGTCTGCTCAGCTAACATCAGATGTGCATGTTTTTACATCACCTCGTAGCGTTAATACTGCGAAACAGAGTATGGCAGACGATCTTAGTGGTTCTGCATTGTCTAGCGGCACACGAAAGGCCGTTAAGAGAGGCTCTAGTTCAAAGTACGTTGATGCAAAAAATTCAGCTGTAGAAAAATCTCTTAAAACGAATCCACGTCCCGCTACTCTGGCGAAAGCAAATGCACGGGTGCCTTTTGTGCCGTTGAAGAAGGACTCTGTAAAGCCTTCTTCGCAGCGCTTGGCTGCTAGTACCAAGAGTATCGCAAAGCCTTTGCATACACCTTCCGGTAAGCGTTCCGCGTCACCATCTGTAAAGCCAGCAGCTATGACTTCGGTTCAACCTGTCAAAAAGGCTGCACCAACGCCTGTTGTAAAAACACCTACAACACCAAAAGCTACATTGGCTAGTTCTGCGCCGCGTGTTGTTCCTCAGACTTCCAAAAGAAGTGTTCGTCCGCCTGTAATGAAGACCGGTTCCACTTCCATGTACAAACATGCCTTGCAGCTTCTTGGGAAAGGAAGCTACATAGAAGGGCGTGAGCGTCTTGAAGAGTTCTTAACTGAATTTCCGCATGATCCATTAATGCCTAATGCTGTGTATTGGGTGGGTGAGTCGTTCTATTCGCAAAAAGATTATCTCATTGCTGTGGACTTGTTCCGCGAAGTGCTCCGTCGTTTTCCAGATAGCAGCAAAGCACAGGCGGCAATGTTGAAAATTGGTTATTCCTATGAGCGGCTGGATGAATTTTCTGAAGCGCGTCGATACCTTCTTAAAGTGGTTGAGAAATATCCAAAAACGAACGAAGCGCGTCTTGCCCGCAAAATGCTTTCCGGTATTTAATAGATAGATATGAATGCAACTCCTGTAAGCTGCCTTGCGACTTTGTCGGAAGATAGACGAGAAGATTTTTGGGCGTCATTGGCGCTACGGTACACTGCTGGCATCGGATTTAGAACCGCCAAGCGGCTTCTGGCTGAGTATGGTTCTGCCAATGCCGCCATGAAAGATATTAAAGGCTGGTCTGCGCGGGCTTCCATTTCCGCAAAGGTTGTGCAGGCTGTGCTTAGTAACCAGTGGCGGGAGCAGGCACGAAAAGAGTGGGAGAATGCCGCGCAGGTTGCTTGCGAGGTGCTGCTGTGGTCTGACCCGACGTATCCTGACCTGTTGCGCGAAATCCCCGACCCACCACTATTTCTGTACTATAAGGGCGATGTTTCGTTGCTGACGAATCCGTCTATCGGGGTTGTTGGCTCCAGACGCTGTTCTAAAGACGGAATACGCACCACGGAGATGCTGAGCCGGACATTGTCTGCCTCCGGTGTGACAACTGTTTCCGGTCTTGCACGCGGTATTGATTCCGTTGCTCATGCCCATGCTCTTGCAGGATGGGGAAGCACGATTGCTGTACTTGGTACTGGCATCTCGCATGTGTACCCGCCGGAAAACAGAGACTTATTTTTTGATGTTGCAGATCGCGGCATTATCGTTACGGAATTTCCTCCCAATATGCCTCCGGAAGGGCGCAATTTTCCTCTACGAAATCGTATCATCAGTGGCCTGTCTCTTGGTGTGCTCGTTATCGAAGCAGTACCTAAAAGTGGCAGCCTTATTACTGCACGCCATGCTCTGGAGCAAGGGCGCGAAGTTTTTGCTGTGCCGGGGCGTATGCAGGCGCGTTCTTCATCAGGATGTCATGATCTTATCCGTCAGGGTGCAACCGCTGTGTTCTCTTGCGACGATATTCTTGTATCTATCGCCCCGTTGCTCGGAATTTCGCTTGATAACTTCACCAGAACAGGGAATATCTCAACCTCAGTTTCTTCTGCGCAACCTTCTGTTGTAGCTCCGATGCCGGATCTCCCAGAATCGGAGGCTGCTGATGTTGTATGTGTAGGAGTCGAACCTCATCAACTTGATGAATCCCATGACACTGAAGAAGCTACTAAGCCTGAACAACCTACTAAAGTTGAAGGACTTTCTAAGCCTGAAAAAATTGCTAAATCTGAAGAAACTTTTAAGCCTGAAGAAATTATTAAGCTTGAAGAAACGGCCACACCCGAAGAAACTGTCAAAGTAGAAGTTGTCAAACTAGAAGAATCTGCTCAGCCAGCCGAATCTATTTTTGCTGAACCAGATTCCGTCGAGCCTGACCACAACGAACGAGCAGTTGAGCGTGAGCTAAGCATAGAAGAGCAGCTTCAAGCGATCCCAGAAGTTATTGAGATTCCTTTGTCAGTGCCTGTTGCAAGTGATGAACCTGCAATAACGGACGTGGCTTCAGACGGATCGAATGCTAGCAACGAGAATGCTCATTCTGTTTTGAATTCCGAAGATGATGTAGTGCTTCCTAAGGCTAAGCTTTGGGTGCATTCCGACATTCTACCGTTAGAAGAAAAAGTTATTGATCCAGATGCGCCGCTCGATGATCGAATAATTTTACTACTCACAGGCGAAGAGTCTGTGCATATAGATGTGCTCAGCAGAATGCTCAGCGTTCCTGCATCGCAGATCAGCACCGCATTACTGATGCTCGAAGTGGCAGGGATAGTGCGGCAGGTTCCGGGAATGAAGTACGCAAAAGTTTAGCGAGCATCCGGTGCGGCACGTCAGCATTCTTCAGGCGCCAATTTTCTATTGTTGACGGCTGTTGACCGTCTTTCACAGCCTTTTGTTTTTATAAAAAGACGTTGCGACATCCCAGATTAGATGGAGAAGATCATGTTTGCGGACGATACGTTTGATGGTGAATTACCCGACCTGCCTGATATGGCGGAAATGTACATAGGGCACTTGAGTATTGAAAAAGGATATTCAGGTGCGACTATCGAAGCGTACGCACGGGATTTGTTCCAGTTTGAAACGTACCTGCATCGAACACAACACACGCTTGATACGCCAGAAAAAATTGGACGCGAGCATATCCGTGGTTTTTTAGCAGAGCTGCATCGTGTGCAAATTGGCAAAACTTCCATGGGACGCAAACTTTCTGCGCTACGTGGATTTTTTAGATATATGGCAAAGCGTAAGCTTATCGAAAATATTCCAACAGAGGGCGTTCGCAATCCCAAAGCACCGCAAAAACATCCGATAGCTCTCAATGTTGATCAAACTTTTGAAGTGCTGAATAAAAAGAAGCAAGTAGCAGCAGAATCCACCCGTAAGCGCGCCTATGGCGAAGAGCAATTGTTACGCGATCTCGCATTAGCTGAACTTCTTTATGGTTCGGGATTACGTATTTCCGAAGCGCTGCGACTCGATCTTTACGATATCAACGTGAATTCAGGCATAGTGCGAGTGACAGGCAAAGGCGAAAAAGATCGCGTTGTGCCTCTTTCAGACACTGCAAAAGATGCCATGAACGCATGGATTTCTGTCCGGAGTAACCTCGACGGAACTGGGCAGGAGCCTGCGTTGTTTCTCGGTGCTCGCGGCGGCAGACTCAACCGTCGTCAGGCAGCACGGCTTATAGAAGACCTCTGCAAGCGTGTAGGTCTACCGCAAGCCGTTTCGCCGCACAGTTTACGCCATTCTTTCGCAACGCATCTACTCGAAGCAGGAGCCGACATGCGCAGTGTTCAAGAGTTACTCGGACACGCACGGCTCACCACAACGCAGCGCTACACGCATCTTACCATCGCCAAGCTCGTTGAAGTTTACGACAAAGCACATCCTGGTGGGAAAGAGTAAGTAATATTTACCTTTTTTATACCTCTGGCGACGCTTATCAGGGGGATGCCTCTGGCAAGTCTCCGACGGCTCTCCGAGGGGCAAGGGCGCTGCCCTGCACCCGCAAGGGGGACGCCCCCTTGACCGCGATTTTTATTGCGAGTGGCTTTTGTCAAAGATATTTTCACGCGGCTTAAAACCACTGACTTGAATAATGAGATAAAGGGTTATCCTTCATTTGAAGGATAACCCTTTTTTAGTTTCTGAAAGGTAATGGCGCATAAGCCGCGATGTAGCCATAAGAAACGTGCTGGCCTCGTAGATAAAAGTTTTAGGAGAGTCCAGAGAAGCCCTTTTACAAAAGGGTTCTCTGGCCGCCGGAGGCTCGTCGAAGACCCGCCGGAGGCATATAAAAACTCAAGCGCCGCAGGCACAATAAAAGAAAAGCCCGTCACAACGTGACGGGCTTTTCTTCTTCTATTAACTTATTTTCGACCAGCTGCTTAAGGCATGTGCTGATCGAGCTTGGTCATTTTGAAATCAAGGATGTCGAAACCTGGTGTGATGGCTTTAACGATGTTGACTGGCGACACGTAGTTGGTTGTCCAGTCGAGGGTGATGGTGATGTTGTCTTCGTTGAAGATAACTTTTGCGAACACAGGACGTACATCCATGGTGCGGTCACCTTTTTTAGTAGGGCGCGTCCACATGATGGATTCTTCTTCGAGCATATCTTTGAATGCCTGAATAAAATCGTCTTTGCGTGCTTCGTCGCCTACGTATTCAACACTGAATGTCTCTGCATATGGCTGCGCTTGTTTTTTGGACAAGGTGAGCTTTTCTACGGCAACTGGGTACATGCCGGTAGGTAACGCAGGGATGAGCTTTTTGAATACTTCTTCTGGTGTGAATGGCTCACGAATGAAGATGTTCACCCATTCTTTTTTGCTTGTTACGCCGATTGGCAGCGCGCGGCCGAAAGAAATGAGCGGCAGCGGGTGGAAGCCCTGAGAGAAGGTGAGCGGAAGCTCTACGCGCCGGAAGATACGCTCAAAGATGGATTGTAGTTCCAACTGTGAGAGGAAGATGGATGCGCCTTCTTTGCTGTACCAGATGCGCAGATGCGCAGCTTTAATAGTGAGGTGCTCTGCAAGCTTTGGCGGCTTGTTGGAGACTTCGGACTTGATGACAATTCGGCCTTTTTCGTCCAGCTCAAGCTCGTGTGCTTCCTGATCCCGTGCGTCGTTGTTGAGAATGTTCTGGTATTTTGTGTCTTCGGTAAGACGTTCCAGCTCGGATTCTAGTGCGCCTTTGTCACAGGCGCCACATGCACGGCATGCACCGTATCGACAGTCGTCAGTAATTTTTTCTTCTTTCGCGCGTTTGAGTTCGCGAAGGAGGAATTCTTTATTCACACCGTTGTTGAGATGATCCCACGGGAGAGCTGCTTCGGTGTCGCGACCGCCTGTGTATTCTTCAATGGTGAGCCCGTGTTCTTCGAGTGCTTCGAGGTACGGATCAACGGAGAAATGCTCCATCCAGCTGCTGAATACAGCACCTTTGGCGTAGGCGGTTTCCACAACGTTGGCGAGACGACGATCACCACGGGAGAAGATGCCTTCGAGAAGACTGGATTCTGGCTCATGCCAGCGCATACGCATATTTTTTTCTTTCTTGAACTGGTCGCGAAGATAGAAAATGCGGCTGCGTATTTCTTCGTAAGAAATTTGCGGTTCCCACTGGAACGGAGTGTTCGGCTTTGGAACAAATGGAGAGATACCTGCGGTTACCTGCATTTTTCTGCCAGCTGCGCTGCGTACTTTGCGGCAAAGCTCTACAATTTCATCAAGGTCTTCGTAGGTCTCAGTAGGCAAGCCGATCATAAAGTACAGTTTAACCTGCTGCCAGCCGTGCTGCCAGAGCTTACGTACGTGGGTGATGATGGCTTCTTCTGTGATGCCTTTGTTGATTACGTCGCGAAGACGTTGGCTGCCTGCTTCCGGTGCAAGGGTTGCACCTGTGCGGCGGATGGAAGCCATTTTTTCCATGATGTCATCATCGATGGAGCCAACGCGTAATGAAGGCAATGATACGGAAACTTGTTCCTGTGTACAGCGATCTACGGTGTTCATAAACAGCTCTTTAAGAGCGGAGAAGTCACCGGTGGATAAAGAGAGGAAAGAAAGATCGTCGTAGCCTGTTGTTGTGAGGCTTTCCTGTACGATTTTTTCCACGTTCGGTACGGACCGTTCACGCGCAGGGCGGTAGGTCATACCTGCCTGACAGAAACGACAGCCGCGGGTACAACCGCGTGCGATTTCCAACGCAAGACGGCTATGTACTGCGCCGAACGGGATCGGCTGGCTGGTAGGGAAAATGGCATCGTCCATTTCTGGTACAACTCGGCGAGTTGGGCGTGCGGTAATGTCTTCAGTCGGCACGAGCATGGCGCCTGCTTCTTTTTCTTCAAAGAAGGACGGTACGTATACACCCGGAATTTTCGCCGCACGAAGGAGAAATTCGTGTCGTGATGTGTTTTCTTTTTTACACTGCTCAAGAGTTTCGAGCAAATCTACCATCATGAACTCGCCTTCACCAAGAGTCATGAGATCCATGAATGGTGCAAGTGGTTCGGCAGATAAGGTGCAACCGCCGCCAGCATGATGATCGGTATGTCGAGTGTGTCGCCACGATCTGCTGTACGGAACGGAATATTGCTTAAGTCAAGCATGTACAGGATGTTTGTGTAGCAAAGCTCGTGAGTAACATGGAAGCCAACCATGTCGAGATCGCCAAGAGGTGTGTCGGATTCCAGCGTTGCAAGCGGTGTATTGTGGTCACGCAGAACCTGTGCGGTATCTACACACGGGGTGAAAACGCGTTCTGCCCACCAGTTTTCACGCTCGTTGAGAATTCCGTAAAGAATCTTTTGACCAAGGTATGACATACCCACTTCGTACATGTCTGGAAATGCAAGTGCGGTGTGGATGGAAATGTCTTTACCTTGTTTATGAACGGTTCCTTCTTCAATGCCGAGGTAACGGCTTGGTTTTGGAACCAATTGCAGCAATTCACGCATGGAATGTCCTTATTTTATACCTTTGGCAGGGTAACGGCGCTTGTATCTGCGACACATTCTCACATTCGTGATGTGTCGTAAAAAGTTATGTCGTGCAAAACAGGTAAGAGGCGACAAAAATGCCGCCTCTTAGAAACTGTTGTAAAATAGCGTAATTATTTTTTCAGAAGCTGGGAGATATCGGTAACGTTACCGCCTGCGCCACCCTGAAGGTCAAGATTGCCAAGGCCACCGGTGGAAACGGTAAGGTTAGAAGTAGCTTCGAGATATTTTGTTTTAAGATCTTCCGGACACTCTTTGTATTCGTAGATTACGTGTGCGGTAGAAATTTTAGCGTCGAAATCTTGCTCAAACGGATACCCGAAAGGCAGGAGCATCATCTGTACACCTTGCTGAGTTGGTACAGTCTGTAAAACAGCAACTTCGGTAAGCATGTTATCTTCAACGTTTGCTTTGCCAATGAGCATGTCGCCGCTCACCAATTTAACTAATTTAATTTCATAAGCCATGTTCTGCTCCTTAAAGTAAGTTCCGGCTTTAGGTAGGTATTCGTTCTGCAACTGTCAAGTTATTCAGTGTGCTAATCTTTTGATGGCGTAATGAATAGCGCGAGCATACTTGCGAAGGTAAGCGCGCTTAGTATTCCAAAACCAGCCTCAAAGGAGAACACGTCACCGCAGTATCCCAAAAAGTTCGGCATGATACCTGAGCCGATGAAGCCAATAAAGGGCATGGTAAATGCGAGAACAAGTGATTGTTCTTCCGGTGGAAAGAAATCCGAAAAAACCTTGAAGATTACAGGGAATAGAATAGCTGGAAATAGTGGTTGTGCAATTATTGCCGCTGTGAGGAACGCACCCTGCATTGTTGCCATGAGCGCAAGGGATACCCCGCTTAAAAACAGTCCTGCGAAAAGTAGAGGTTTAATACCTGTTTTGCTGGACACAAAACCGGCAGAAAGCGCCATGACTGGTGTTGCGAGTCTTGATATGGCAAGCAGGTTGTTTGCTTCTGGGCTTGTCATATTCTGTTGATCAACCAAGAACAGTGGCAGCACATAATACGGTGCAATCTCTAGCGTAAGCCCGATGCCGGCAAGCACAAAGAAGATCCATGTGTTACGTCTGGTAATGATGCGCTTGAGGGTAGCAAAGCGTGGTGGGGCTCCATTGCCTGTGCCTCCTTTGCTGAAAAGCCCAAAGAAAATGGCAAGTAGCATTGCCGCTATGCCTACATACCGCATGGCACCACGCCAGTCTGTGAACAGAAGCATGATTTCTACAATGAACGGTGCGGTAATGAATGCGAGATTGGGTGCTAATTCATGGATGGAGAATGCTTTGCTTATATCGTCTTTCTCAACAAGGGAGGCAAGTGTTGCCATGCCGGATGGAAAGTACAGTCCGGCAGAAAGTCCGAAAAACAATAAGCCTAGTTGCAGTTGCAGGTAGGTTGTCGTGAGCGATAGCAGGGCAAAGCTTGCACCGGAAAAAAATATAGATGCTGTAATGATGTGTTTGTGTGTGAAGTGGGTAGCAAGAAAGCCGTTCGCAAAAAGGCTAACGCTTAACCCAAGCGAGCGCACAACAAGTAAGCTGGTTGTCAGCGTGTAGGAGAAGTGAAATTCTTTTTGAATGGAAACAAGTAGAGGCGATAGGAGTGCCCGTTCCACACAATTAAAATAAAAAATGAGCGCAACAAGGCAAAGATAAGGAAATGCAGTGCGAAAAGGTAGCGCGTTGTGTTGTGGGCTAGTTGTAGACATGCATAGCTCTTGTTCGGAATGTAGAGGTACTATTGATGGCGGAATATTTTGAAGAAATTAAAGCGTATTATGAAGTTGTGAAAGAGCTGTATGCGGGTACTTGCTGATGGCATAATTTTTTTGAAAGGCGGCTGTGAAAATCTAGCTTTAGCAAGACTTACCCAGCCGCCGGAGCAACAATCTAAAAAATTATTTGTTAACCAGTCCCATACGTTCTTTGAGGTATTCGAAATCGATTGAGGAACTCACAAGCTGAGCACCCTGACGAATTTTAATAACATCGCGCAATTTGTGTCTGGAAAGAATTGTTTCCATCTTTTTTGCTACGGTATAGGTATCGTCGCGAACAACGACAATAGGGATATTCAGCACCTCTGAGCGGGTGAGAATAATATCGTTAGGGTAAAGGTTACCGGTGAGCACGAGGCACGGGCAGTTGCCTTCAAGGGCAACAAGCTGCACGTCGGAACGGTCACCACCTACGATAACGGCGGAGTTTTTATTCTTTCTAAAGTGCGTCATGAAGTTTTCAACCTGCATGGTGCCGATGAGGAAGTTTTCAACAACTTTCCCAGACTTGGACGGGCAGGAGATAACTTTACCGCCGAGGCGTTCTGCAAGGTCACTTACTTTGATCGCACCCATAAGCGGATCTTTTGGAATTACGCCGAGTACTTTAATGTCATTACGTTCTAGGAAAGGCTTAATGAGTCCATCCACTTCATTCATAAAGCTGGAAGGAATATCATTTAAGATAACACCTGCGAGGCTGTCCCCGAGAACATCTTTGAGCACGACAAGGTAGTCGTAGTTCAATTCTTTATCGAGTCGATCGATAACGATAATTTGCAGGCCGAGCGCTTTGGCAACGCGCATGCCATCAATGTTGCAATAACGGCCAGAGTACATAGAGCCGGAGCCTGCAACAACCATGGCATCTTTGCCCTCTGAAAGTTGTTCATACCCGTGCTTAATTGATGGCATAAGATCATCAAACTGCCCGCTGAAAGCACGAACTTTAAAGTCCTGTGTTACGACGACCGGACTGACAAACTGCGGCGGTGCATCTTGTCCAAGAATATCCTGAACAAAAAATGCATCCTGATCACCGAGTACTCCGTCACGTTCTTCCGGTACAGCGCCCACTGGTTTCATGTAACCTACATCAAACCCTTCTTTTTGAAGACGCAGACCAATGCCCATAACAACCATGTTTTTACCGGAATATCCGGATGTAGAGCCAATGTAAATTCCTGCAGCCATTGCGTCCTCCTGTCAAAAAACTATATAACCGTACTGCGTTACGTATGCACAGTTGAGCAGAAAATGCTAACACAGATGTCGGAACAATATCATAAAAAGTAGTCAGCCGTGAATAGACGACGGACTAAAAAAGTATAATAAAACAGATAAAGCAGTTTGAGCTAAAATGCGAGTTACACTTTGCCGTATTATAACAGAGAAAATCAAGGAAGATATTCACTGTTTTTTGGTTCAGGATGCCCAACGAGCCATCTGTTCGTATATCTAATTGAGTGTATGTTACGAATGTGTAGTGTATGTTGCACAAATGCAATGTTTATTACATAGTTTTGGACATAATTGATAGAAAAATAGCATCTGTATTTACATACGGACAAAAAAAAGATAACCGCCAATGCAAACTTATACGATCACCGTATGCTGTTGATAAGAATTGTGTAGAAAAGGCAGCTATTTTCTTTTTTACCCAGGCATTTATTAGCAGAAAAGCACCGTTGTGTGCGAGAAGGATAGTATGCTCGAAAGATTGCAAGAATACATTCGTTATACATTTACCGACATTTCATTGCTTGAAACAGCTCTTACGCACAGTTCATTTGCGAATGAACATGGCGGAGCGATAGAACATAACGAACGATTAGAATTTTTAGGTGACGCAGTTCTTGAAATTTGCGTTTCCGAGCGCTTGTTTGCCAAGTTTCCTAAGGCTAGAGAGGGCATATTAACCCGTATGCGCGCGAAGCTGGTAAGTAAACCGTCTCTCGCGAATTTGGCTATTGAAATGCAGCTTGAAATATATTTGAAGCTTGGCAGAGGTGAAGAAGCACAGGGCGGGCGTGACAGACATTCTTTATTGAGTGATGCGTTCGAGGCTGTGCTTGGTGCAGTATTCCTTGATGGCGGATATGACAGCGCGCTGGCATATATAGATAACGTGTTTGAAGGCAAGTGGCCTAATGAACCGGAAAACACGAAGGCTAAAGATTACAAAAGCCGCTTACAGGAACTGACACAGAAAAAATTTAAAGACCGTCCGTCGTATACGCTTAAAAGCAGTAAAGGCCCTGAACACGCTAAGGTGTTTGAGGTTGAGCTTGGTTTACCAGATGGAACTTTTGTTATCGCAGAAGGTCCAAGCGTAAAACGTGCAGAACAGTATGCAGCCAGCATTGCACTCGACAGGCTTGATGTATAACTGACGATATATGAGCCAATAAAAAAAGCCGGAGAAATTCTCCGGCTTTTTTTTGTTCTTTGTAAACTGACTAGGACTGACTAAGCAGTTTGCGTGCTGTTTCCGGCAAAGAGTTTGCCTGTACCAGAATAGACATTGCAGCATTTGCCATAAGCTGCTTGCGGTTGAATTCAACCATTTCGTCTGCAACATCTACGTCGGAAATACGAGATTCTGATGCCTGTGCGTTTTCACGCTGGATAGAAATGTTATCGATGGTTGCTGCCAGTCGATTTTGCGTTGAGCCGATGCGTGCGCGGATAGCATCTTTTTTGATGATAGCTGCTGAAAGATTGTCCAATGCGTTGCGTGCGCTTTCTTGTGTTAAGAGAGAATCTCCCGCCTCAATACCGAGCCCCAAAGATTTTGCACTGACTTTATCAATCTTAATACCGTAATGATCGGTTGATTCGTTACGAGCACCGAAGGTGAATTTGATCGTTGCAGCAGAGTCCGTCTTGATGTTGTTCTGTACTGTTGAGAGATCAGCCTTTGCCTGCGCACTGTTTTCATCAACTTGTGCTTCAGTCAGTGGAGGTGTCCCGTGTACAGGTACCGTTGTGTAGCTGACGGTGTGGGTTCCGGCATCATAAACGAATGCTATTTTCCCATCATCCCCAGCAAGTGCAGGATCAGTGCTGCTTGGGTCAACAAAGGTTTCAGTGATTTCACCCTTAGGGTAATCTGCTGTAACACGGAGTTGTTCACCGGCGTTTGTTGTTACGGTACCGGCGGTAGGCAAATCTTTCCAGGTTTTGCCGCCGTCTGAAGAAATTTCGTAGCGAACGCTTGTAGCATCGCTTGGTTCATACTGCTTGCTCAGGCTATACACTTCAGAGCTTACAAGTTCCTGATCGCCTGCAACAGGTTGTGTCTCAGGTGTAATAGAAGTGGTGCCATCTGCATTATAGGTATAGGTGGCGTTTGTTGGAACCGCGCCGCCTACTCCCTTGTGTGAGAATGTAGCAGTCGTGGTAACGGCAAAACCGTCTTCGTTTCTGTTCGTGAAAGTTGCAGTGTCAGTAGCGCCGATAGTGGATATAGCTTTGTTTGTCGCATCTACAGCGGCAGTGCCGGTGGTAGTGGGGGCTGCATGCTCTACTGTGAAATTATGCTGGTAGCCGTTCAATAACTGCTTGGTGTTAAATACACTGCTTTCAGCAATACGGGTCAGTTCTAGAGCAAGTTTCTGATATTCCTGATTGATCAATTTGCGTTGGGAATCAGTGTATGTACCAGTTGACGCCTGCTCTGCGAGCTCTTTCATTCGAATAAGTTGAGCGTCAATAACACCGAGAGCACCGTCTGCTGTCTGGATCATGGAGATGCCGTCATTCGCGTTGCGTAACCCTTGACCAAGGGTTTTAATATCAGCACGCATAATCTCGCGAATAGCAAGACCAGCTGCATCATCTGCTGCTGTTCCAACACGAAGGCCGGAAGAAAGGCGTTCGGTAGATTTTTCTATACCGCTATAACTTTGGTTAAGGCTGTATCTGGAATTTATTGCCAGCATATTGTGGTTAATGGCCAAAGACATATTGTATAACCTCCATGTTCTACAAAGCTATCTAGCAGCAGTGACGATGCATTTAAAAAACGACTGCAAAATCGTTGGGAAAAAGCCGGGGAAATTTGCCCCGGCCTTTATATGTATTAAGGGGACGTTTGCTATTAGCGTGCGTCGAGGAGTTTCTGAGCCATTTTCGGCAGGGAGTTAGCCTGTGCGAGCATGGATACTGCAGCGTTTGTCATGATCTGAGTTTTGTTGAATTCAGTCATTTCAGTTGCTACGTCCACATCAGAGATACGGGACTCAGAAGCTTGCAGGTTTTCTTTCTGAATAGATACATTTTCGATGGTTGCAGCGAGGCGGTTCTGAGTGGAACCAATTTCTGCACGAATTTCGTCTTTTCTGGTAATAGCGATCGTTAGGTTGTCCAGTGCTTTTTTAGCATTGTCCTGAGTTTCGATATTGTCACCGGCTACATCACCAACACCAAGGGACTTAGCGGTCGCCATGTTGATATAAGTATTGTAGCTGTCGGTTTCCTGGCTACCGGAACCAAAGTGTACGTTTACTACAACCAGATCTTCAGATTTAACGTTCAGCTGGGTAGAAGAATCCTGTGCACCAGCACCAGTAGTCATTCCCAGATCCATACCGTACTGAGTTTTGGTTATGGTAAACGCGCCATCTGTGTTGTTAGAGAACGTATCACGAACCATCTGGTTGTCGCTGTATTCAGCAGTGATACGGAATTCTTTAACACTGCTTGAGATGTCAAGTGTACTACCAACAGTAGCATTAAGAGATAACTTTTCCCAAGTGTTAGTAGTCTCATTATATGCTTCAATGGTGTATTCTTGAACAGGCGTCTTTATAGAACCATAACTGCTTGTAGCAGAAGATTGTACGGCTTTGGCTTTATTGATTTCACCAGTCTTTCCATCATGAGTGAAACTTGCCTTGTTAGGAATAACGCTTGTTGAGTTGTCCTCAAAGAAAGATGTGGCGTCATTGACTACAGTTACACCAGTCTTTGTAGTTTGGGTAAATGTTTTAGACGCAGCTACCTCAGATTTTACCTGAATAGCTGTGGTAGATAATGTACCGGTACCAATGGTGTAATCTGTACCTGCAGTGTTTTGCGTTAAGCTAAATGTGCCTGCAGTGTTGTTTGAAAATGTATCTCGGATTACAGAACCGTCAGTATTTTCAGATGAAATCCGAATGTCATTATTTGCGGCAACATAGGCGCCAGCGTCAACTGTTGCTGTGATATCAACCCACTGAGTGCCATCAAATTGTTCAATTGTGACTTTAGTGCCTGCGTATTGTCCCGTAGTAATCGTCGAACCAGCAGCATCAAGCGCAGTTGCACTAGTCAGTTCACCAGTTTTAGTATCGATGCTTCCTGAACTAACAGCAATATCATTTGCAATTACTGCTTTGCCAGATCTTGATTTGTACGAGATGACGTCAACAGCAGTTGCATTAAATGTTTGTATACCAGTGGCGTCCGTGGTGCCAAGCGTTGTAGTGCCTGCAGTTTTAGTTACAGTTTCTGAGGTAGGGCCAATACTAGTCCAAGTTTCGGTGTTGCCATCTTCGTTAACTTTTACAGCGTCTTTTGCACCAGCGCTTGAAGCGACGCTATTTTCAACTTCAATGTCCTGGCCGGAGCCAGCGAGTAATTTTCTGCTGTTGAAATCAGTATCTTGTGCGATACGTGTAATTTCTTTAGCCATGAGCTGGTATTCTTGGTTGATCATTTTACGCTGAACGTCGGTGTACGTACCGGTAGCTGCCTGTTCGGCAAGCTCTTTCATGCGGATGAGTTTAGCATCGATAACGCCAAGACCACCATCAGCGGTCTGGATCATTGAGATACCGTCGTTTGCATTGCGCAGGCCCTGACCAAGGGTTTTAATATCTGCACGCATCAGCTCGCGCATTGCGAGGCCAGCAGCATCGTCAGCTGCGGTGCCAACGCGAAGTCCTGAAGAGAGTCTACGGGTAGATGTTGCGAGTTTACCGTAAGAATCGTTCAGGTTGCGGGTTGCGTTCATTGCCATCAAATTGTTGTTAATAACTAAAGACATATTGTATAACCTCCATGTTGTACTGCTTTGTATAAAGCAATGGAGGTGCCAGTTTTAAAAATATCAATATAAACAGAGTGTTAATAGTGAATAAAGAAAGATTAAGTTATTCTTAATAAAGAATTCAGGTCATTTTTTCCTTATAATTCGAACAGTGAGCCTGTAGATCTAATGGGTTGGAAAAATTTGCAGGGTAGAGGAATGGAAAGAGCCCCGTCTGCTGTCTGGGACATGGATATGCCGTCATTCGCGTTACGTAATTTTTGACCAAGAGTTTTACAATCAACCACGTATAAGTTCGCGAATGGCAAGGCCAGCGGCGTCATCTGGTGCTGTTCCAACACGAAGGCCGGAAGAAAGGCGTTCAGTCGATGTGCCCAGATCGCTGTAACTCTGATTAAGGCTGTCTCTTGATTATTACCAGCCTATTGTGGCCAATGGCTAAAGACATATTGTATAACCTCAATGTCCTACAAAGCTATCTAACAGCAGTGACGATACGTCTAAAAAAACGACTGCAAAATCGTTGAAAAAAAAGCCGAGGAAAATTTCCTCGGCTTTTATATGTATTAAGGGGACGTTCCCTATTAGCGTGCGTCGAGGAGTTTCTGAGCCATTTTCGGCAGGGAGTTAGCCTGCGCGAGCATGGATACTGCAGCGTTTGTCATGATCTGAGTTTTGTTGAATTCAGTCATTTCTGTTGCTACGTCCACATCAGAGATACGGGACTCAGAAGCCTGCAAGTTTTCTTTCTGAATAGATACGTTTTCGATGGTTGCAGCGAGACGGTTCTGAGTGGAACCAATTTCTGCACGAATCTCGTCTTTTCTGCGAATAGCGATAGTCAGATTGTCCAATGCTTTTTTAGCATTGTCCTGAGTTTCGATGTTGTCGCCTGCTTCTTCACCAACACCAAGGGACCTAGCAGTCGCCATGTTGATGTAAGTATCGTAGCTGTCGGTTGACTGGCTACCGGAGCCGAAGTGTACGTTTACAACAACAAGATCTTCAGATTTAACGTTCAACTGGGTGGAAGATGTCTGAGCAGTCGCACCAGTAGTCATTCCTAGATCCATACCATACTGAGTCTTGGTTATGGTAAATGCGCCGCCAGTGTTATTAGAGAATGTATCACGAACCATCTGGTTGTCGCTGTATTCAGCAATGATGCGGAATTCTTTAACAGACCCTGAAATGTTCAGAGTGTCTCCAGTGGTATTTCCAAGAGATAACTTTTCCCAAGTATTTGTAGTCTCGTTGTAAGCTTCAATGGTGTAATCTTGAACAGGGGTTCTAACATCCCCGTAGCTGCTTGTTGCAGAGGAATTAACTCTTTCTGCGTTGTTGATTTCACCTGTTTTAGCATCATGTGTAAAATCGGCTGTAGAAGTAGCAGATCCAGCAGAAAATCCTTCAGCATAGGATAGTGCTGTGTTGGTAACAGAAACGCCAGTCTTTGTTGTGTGATCAAAAGTTTTTGCAGCGCGGAAACCAGACTCAATTTTAATTCCTGTTGTAGAATCTGCTACGGTTTCAATAGTAAAACCATTCGCAACCTTCGAAACCGTAAACGCACCGGAGCTGCCAGAGAAGGTGTCAGAGATGACTGATCCATCGGCTTTCTCAATTGTGAGGCGGATAGTAGCGCTTGCTGCTGTAGTCGTGGTAGCAGTGATCGGTGTCCATGTACCATCAGCGTTAAGTGATTCAGCTGTAACAGTACCAGTGGCATCCGTATAGGTTCCGTTTGCAGCTGAGATGCCTGCCTTTATATCAGTAAACCCGCTAAGAAGTTCACCTGTTTTCATGTTCACTGTTGCTACATCTGTAGCAGCTTGGTCAACCGTATTAACTACTTTAGCAATACCTGAACCGGATGTGTATGTGAAAGCTTTGTCATCAACTGCAGGAGCTGGCATGGCAAAGGTTGTAATTCTATTTGCATCAGTTGTGTTAGCACCAAATAAAGGATCAATTGCAGTAAGTGACTCTAGGGTAGCTGCGCCTTCTTTACTCCAAGTTTCGGTATTGCCATCTTCATTAACTTTTATAGCGTCTTGCGTCCGAGTGCTTGAAGCGACACTATTTTCCACTTCAATGTCCTGACCGGAACCAGCGAGTAATTTTCTGCTGTTGAAATCAGTATCTTGCGCGATACGTGTGATTTCTTTAGCCATGAGTTGATATTCTTGGTTGATCATTTTACGCTGAACGTCGGTGTAAGTACCGGTAGCTGCCTGTTCGGCAAGTTCTTTCATGCGGATGAGTTTGGCATCGATAACGCCAAGGCCACCATCAGCAGTTTGGATCATTGAGATACCGTCGTTTGCGTTGCGCAGGCCCTGACCAAGGGTTTTAATATCTGCACGCATCAGCTCGCGCATTGCGAGGCCAGCAGCATCGTCAGCTGCGGTGCCAACGCGAAGTCCTGAAGAGAGTCTACGGGTAGATGTTGCGAGTTTACCGTAAGAGTCGTTCAGGTTGCGGGTTGCGTTCATTGCCATCAAATTGTGATTAATAACTAAAGACATATTGTATAACCTCCATGTTGTACTGCTAGATAAATAGCAATGGAGGTGCCAAGTTAAAAAAAAATCAATCTAAACAGTGTGTTAATGTTTTATAAAGAAAAATTAAGTCGTTCTTAATAAAGAATTTAGGTCATTCTTTCCTTATAATTTGGACAGTGAGCCTATATATTCTAGTAAGCTGGCAGAATTTGCAGGGTGGCAGAAGTGGAAATAGTTGTGGGGAGATGGTAATAAAGTACCTGTTGGTGATGATCTGTGCTCTGTCATAATCGCTTTAGAATGGAGAAAATGCCGACTGGGTTGACAGATAAAGATAGTGTGCAGGCTTGTATTGAGAGGATTGATTGTATATTGCGTACGGCTAATCTGACCCTATCGTATTTAAACAAAAAAACGGCAGACTTTGCAGTCTGCCGTTTTTTGCTTTGTCGTATTGCTAGGCAACAAGATACAGCCCACTTTGCGAGCTTGCTGATTGCTGTTCAAGAGTGTTGCCGTTGATCAGATCTTCTTTTGTATCTTTGAGCTGGCGGAACTGCTGTTTAGCCATGAAGCGCTGCTGTGCTTCCTGTTGCGCATTGTGCTGTTCTGCGTCATTCCACCCTTGATCATTAAGGTGGTTCTGAGTGCCACTCTGTACATCCAACTTTTCAACTTTTAATCCATGTGCTTCCAGAGAAGCACGAAGGGTATGCATGTTTTCTTGTACTGCTTTGGCAGCTTCAGGATTTTCTGTACGGATGCTTGCGGCAACTTCGCCATTTTTAGTTGATACCAACACTGTTAATGGTCCGAGATCGGCAGCATCAATTTTCAAAGAGAGTTGACTGACGCCACTACGAAGGGATCTGAATACTCCGTTCTGAATCTGCTCCAGAATCGTTGCATTTGTCTGCTTCATAGAAACGTTTTGATTAAGAAGATCAGTCATTGTTGCCGTAGTGGATTGTCCTAAGGAGCCAGGATCTGCCACTACAATATTATTAAAGAAATTCATCCATGTGTTGCCAGTGCCGTTCTGGTTGCTGTTCGGTGAGGAGTCTGCATCGGAACCAGCTGACCCTGCACCAGCAGCGCCTGCAACTGCAGCAGCAGTGGCGGTAGCCTGTCCGTTCTGCGTATCAGCAGTATTTGCTGTAGGCTGTGCCTGCGTTGTGCTTTCTTTGCTGTTGACACTTTGCATGAAGCCGAGACTTTTTTCAGTCGCCTGATCAGCCCGTAAAATTTGTGCGGCACTTTCTTCTTTTGTGGCATGGATACCTGAAGAAGCCTTATCACTATTTTCAATGGCCTTTGCTATCAGAGGATTTAGCTGCTGCTTAATCTCTTCAAGTAGTTTTTCGCCTGTGGCGCTCTGCGCATCTATAGAAGAATCAAGTAGGGCAGCAAGCTGTTTTAAATCAGTGCTGTTCATTGTGCTGTTAGGGCCGGTGACCATGCCTTTAAGCTTGGCAAGCGTATTGCTGTCGAGCTGAAGCCCTTTACCAAGAGCAAGTAACTCTTCCTCGGTAATGGCTAGCTCAGTAGTGCCGTCTGCGTTCTTCAATATATCAGAGATACTGTTCCAGGCTTTATCAGTTTTACCTGCCTGAAGATCTTTGAGAATGTCGTGTGTCTGAGTTGGGTCAACTCCGGCTTGCTGCAAGAAAGATGAAATACGATTCTGCGCATCAGGAGAGAGCGTGTCGACCTCGGGCTTGAATTCAAACTTTGCAGTCTGTTCAAGAATACCGAAAAGGCTATCCCATGTAAGGGACTGATCTTCGGCCTGTTCTTGTAAACGTTCAAGCGTTTCTTTTTGAACTCCAGCTTTTTCAAGCTTCTTTTCAATAGCGCTAAAATCGTCTGCACTGATAGGAAGTTTTTTGATCGAGGCGACTTCGTCGTTGACCGACTGTCTTACTTTCTCTTTAGCCTGAGTGTAGTTGTCACGATACTTAGCACTGTTCTTTTGAACGGTGTCAAAGATAGCGTCGAAATCAGTTCCTGCGGAACTGTTCGTCGTAATTCTACTAACCTGTTTGGCTAGATATGCAGTAGGCGAAATTTGCATCATGGGACTCCTTGCTGTGATAAAAAGCAAGAAGCGTTCCATAAAAATAGATAGTGATGTCAGTGTATTGACGTTCTATGTTGTGGGAAAAAATTGCCGATAGGTAACTTTAGACTTACGTGCCGCGGCTTATTATTGGCAAGATGTGCTTACTGTAATCTGAAGACTCGTGCAGTAAAAAAGGCGACTTCGAGGAAGTCGCCTTTATGTTTGTAAATCTGCATCGAGTTGACTTGAAGTAAGTCAGTAGAGTTAGTTTACCAGCTTTTGTCTTGAGGACGGTGAATGTAGAACTCCATCCTGTTATTAAGCTTTTTATTTTCTCTTGTAGTGTTTGGCAATAACGGACGTGAATCTGCATAACCAACAGCCTTCAGACGTGATGCTGGAAGCTCGGAACGTGCCATGACCGCACGTAATAAAGCCGCAGCACGGGCTGAGGAAAGCTCCCAATTTGTCGGGTATGCTTCTGTCTCTTCCACTGTATTGGAAGTATGCCCGCGGACCACCATATTAACGGTGTGTTGTTTCAAAATGTTGATAGCGCCATCCAGTAGCTTTTCACTTCCCGGTTTCAGACTAGCAGAAGCGGGTCCAAAAAAGTTTGTTACTGGAATACGGAGAATAAGCCCTTTATTATCCGCTGTTACTGTTGCCACTTTGTGTAGAGATGGGTCTTCGAGCATATAGCTTTTAATTTCAAGCAACATCCCCAAAATCATCTGGTCTTCTTTTTTAAGCTTAACGTCTGAGCGTTCAAATTTTTCTGGTGAAAATGCTGCAAAGTTTGCCTTTTGTCGTTTTACCTGAATACCGAATGCATTCTTAACAGAGCCAGCAAGTGTTTTAAACTTATTAGCATCCTGCTGTGCAAACGAGAGCAAAAGAACGAAGAAGCAAAGGAGCAGTGTCACAAGGTCTGCAAAAGTAGCCATCCAAAGTGGTAGCCCTTCTTCTGCTGGTGGTTCCCCCCCACCGCGTTTTCGAGAATCAGCCATACTATCGTTCCTGACGTTTTGACGGCGGAAGGAAGGAGTTTAGTTTCTCTCTTACGATATTCGGGTGTTCGCCATTTAAAATGGAAAGCACACCTTCAGTCATCAGTTCCATGTTCATGGCTTCTTCATTGGAGCGTTCTTCCAGCTTTTTCGCCAGCGGGAGGAATATGCAGTTAGCCAAAATTGCGCCATAAAAAGTTGTAAGCAGCGCAACCGCCATAGCAGGTCCAATAGAAGACGGGTCATCAAGCGCCTGAAGCATTCGTACCAGACCGATGAGTGTACCGATCATGCCGAATGCCGGAGCCATGTTGCCCATACCTTTGAATACTTCCTGACCAGTGCGGTGACGCTTCTTCATGATATCTACGTCGATCTCCATAACGGAGCGGATAAGCGACTCTTCTGTACCATCCGCAACAAGGAGAACACCGCGTTTTAAAAATTCATTGTCGATACTGACTTTTTCAAGCGAAACAAGGCTTTCTTTACGTGCCCGTTCTGCAAGGTCGATAACGATGTCGATAGAATCCATAGGGTCTGGAGGCTTAGAGAAAAAAGCCTTCATGCCTACTTTCATTGAGCCCAGCACAGTGCCGAGCGGGAACATGATGAAAGCTACAGCAATGGTACCACCAAATACAACGAGCATTGAAGGTACGTCGATAAAACCTGCAGGACTGCCACCGACAGCGATAGCACCGACGATAAGTGCTAATGCGCCGAATAGGCCGATAATTGTTGCTATGTCCATGTAATTACTTCTTAATAATTGCTGGTGATGTAAAGCGTAGTTCACCGTCTCGTAAACTGATAGCTACATTTTCCAGATAATCGTTAATTTTTGTGTAGTGCCCGCCGATACTGATATCCACTCCTGGGCGGATTGTACCCGGCACGATGACACGGCAAAGTTCTGAGTTTGCGTTTTTTTTTCATTAATTTCATAATGCGCCGCTGTTCTCTGCGTAGTGACCCCATTCGTTTCTCTTCAAATTCGAGTTTCTCACGGGTTTCAGTACGATGAAGTTCACTTTTAGCGCTGGTCTTCAGTAGCTGCTTAATGGTTTCATCAACCGTTTCTATCTTATCCTCAATGCACTCAAGCTTTCTCATTAGAGCCGGAGGATAGCCCATTATGATGGACGTAGGTGTGTTGATGCCGCCACCAAGCTGTTCGCCAACATATACCATGTTGTTGGCGTAAATCTTACCGCCTTGTAGCCTGTCTTTGACGATAAGTGAGCCGTTTAGTGACATTTTTGTGTGAAGAGATGACCCTTCAATATAAATGTCGTTACCTGCCTGCAGGTCGCAATTTTCACAGAAACCAGCTCGAATATTGCTGCCTGCATCGATGACACAGGATTTAGCGCCCTTAATCCCTCTTTCTGCAGTGAACGCATCTAACGTACGAATTGTTGCACCTTCCACAATATCTTTTGCCAGAATATTACGTGCCTGCAGCTCAAAACCCGTGCGCACTGTTCCGTGAACACAAAGATCGTTTACGTAGATAACGTTCCCTGTGCTGAAGTTTACATCACCATGAATATTCAACAGTTTTTTAACTGAAATGAGATCTTCGTGGTAAAAAACATATCCGTTTTGTGCGGCAAGAAGTTGTTGGCTGTTTTCTGGGTTCACTACCGTATTAGGCCCTGCAGGAAGTACGGGTGAATCAAAAATAAATTGTGGATCAAGAAATTCAGTGTTTTCCGGTGTTGGTACGAACTCGGCAATAATCTGACCGGAAATAACGTTCTGTACGTATCCAAGGCAATGGTGATCGACACGACCGCGAGATACGGCAGCTGGTGAGAGCTTTGTGTGATTGAAAAAGGGATCGAAGTGGTGGCGTAAATAGTATGTCATACGAAAGCATCCCACTAGAGAGGAAGACTGGAAAGCATATCGTCCTCATTCCGAAAAAGATTAAAAAAACGTAACAGTTGTTTTTTTTGCAGTAGTTCAAGGAAATGCCGCGGAGGGGAAAGTAGGTACAATGTTTTCCCGTGGCCGCGCACGCGCGAGTTTAAGTGCACAAGCAGATGTAGACCGGACTCGTCAATGGCACCCATGTCAGATAAATCCACTACAACGTGTTGATAGTCTTGTACTGCTACAAGGGTTTCAAAGTGCTCTTTAAGAGGCTGACATAACTCGTGTGTCAGGTCATTCTTGTATAGCAGCACTAAGGCAGAGCCTAATCTGAACGTGTTAGCTGGATTCATATAGTTCTCGATTCTTGATGCCAGTGTAGAAGCGGTACAGGTGCTGTGGCACGAAACAGCCGCAGTACCTGTAGTATTCCCAATGTGAACCATATCGGTTTGTTTCGCCTTTACCTTATAGACACGTGTGTTTTCTAATATAAAAAGTAAGTAACTGCAATTTAAGGATTGACTCAAAAAAGTGAATAATGCCCAAAAAACAACGGGTTGCTGCAATGCTTTGGGGTAGTTGCCTGTGTAATATGTGGCACGCGCATGGTGTTGGGTAAGTGTTACTTAAGGGCTGGACATAGAAAAAGGCTGAGTAGGTAGCTACTCAGCCTTTTGGGGATTTGTTTGTGCTTTGCTATGCAACGTCGTCAGACGAAAGCATAATGGTGACTGGCCCCCAGTTGGTAAGCGATACATCCATTTCTGCTCCGAATACACCGCATTGTACTAGATCCGGAAGTTCTGCTTTGCATTGTTCCACAAAGGTGTCGAACAGTTTGCTTGCAATAGCAGGAGGACATGCAGATGTGAACGATGGTCTACGCCCCCGTTTGCAGTCTGCGTAGAGAGTAAACTGAGGAACTAAGATCAAGCTGTTACCTGTGTCTTTGAGACTCAGGTTCATTTTCCCTTGTTCATCAGAGAAGATGCGTAAGCCAATCATTTTTTGCAGCATGGTGTTCCATACTGCTTTAGACGGCATGTCCTCAGTGTCCTGTTCGCCAAAGCCGACAAGGACAACGAGGCCGGTATCTATGGAAGCAACAGAGGCTCCGTCAATATGGACGGCTCCGTTTTTTACTCGTTGTAATAGTAATTTCATAGTTACTGTACAGTCTTGGTTTCAGCAGTCGCTTCAACAGCAGGTTCAGTTGTGGCGGTAGATACAGCCTCGGCTTCATCTGATGTCACTTCTGCGTGAATCATCTGCTCTTGTTGAATAGTAGCTTCAGCTTGAGCTTCTTCAGATGTAGCTTTCTGAGACGTGACAGGTTCAGGCTGTCCCTGTTCCTTGTCAGTTTCAACGCATTCACATTTAGCTTTAGCCGCAGCTTTTTTGCTTTCTTGTTTCTGCTCTTCTTCTGTGCGCAGCGCACGGCGCAGAACTTTGCCGACAATAGTTTTCGGTAGTTCTTCACGGAACTCTACTTGCTTAGGAACTTTGTAGTTCGCAAGCTTTTCACGACAGTGGGAAAGAATTTCCGATTTAGATAGCTCTTCGCCGACTTTAGGCACAATGAAAACCTTGATGATCTCACCACGGGTTTTGTGCGGAACACCGACAGTGACAGCTTCCTGCACTTTTGGATGCTCGTAGAGTACTTCATCAATTTCGCGTGGGTACACGTTGTATCCGGCAACTATGATCATGTCTTTCTTACGATCGACAATGTAGAAATACCCTTCTTCATCCATTGTGGCGATGTCGCCAGTGTACAACCAGCCGTTACGCAGCGTAGAAGCTGTTTCATCCGGACGGTTCCAGTAACCCATCATAACCTGAGGGCCACGGATAACAAGCTCGCCTATCTTGCCGGTAGGGAGCGGAACACTGCCCACTTCCATATCAACAATACGCGCCTCTGTGTCTGGAAACGGCAGACCAATGGAGCCGTTTTTAGAAACACCCATGAGCGGGTTCAAATGTGTTACCGGAGAGGCTTCTGTAAGGCCGAAACCTTCGAGCAGCTTGGAGCCGGTAATTTTTTTGAACTGTCTCATCTGTTCAACCGGCATCGGGGATGAACCGGAAATACAGTACTTGATGCAACTTAAGTCATACTTAGGAAGACTTTTTTGTTGCATAAGTGAAATGTATACAGACGGCGCACCCGGAAAGATGGTCGGTTTGTATTTTTGAATTCCGTCGAGAACGTCTTTAGGCACGTATCGAGGGAAAGGAATAACAGTAGCACCAATGACGCATGGGAACAGCATGCTAACCGTAAGACCAAAAACGTGGAAATACGGAAGTAGTCCGAGGAACGTATGATGTTCTTCGGAGATGGCTGCCAGCATGGCATTACACTGCTCAACGTTAGCTGTAAGGTTGGCGTGAGAAAGCATTACACCTTTGGCAATACCAGTGGTGCCGCCTGTATACTGTAACAGAGCAACGGAGTTTTTAGGGTCCTTAACAGGGACACTTAATTGTTCTTTAGATGCGAAAAGTGTTTTCCACGGAAGTACGGATTTATTGTCATACGGAATATCGATGTGCGTTTTCTGCCACTTGTTTTTAAGTGTATAAACAGTGTTCAGCGGAAAACTAAGCGCATCAGAAATACGCGTTACAAAGTACTTCTCGATAGGAAGTTTTTTGCGCAGTTTTGCGATTTTAGGCCACACAAGGTCAAGCGTGATCATGTGCTTTGCGCCGCAATCATGAATTTGATGAACCAGTTCCTTCTCCATATAGAGAGGGTTGGTCATAACAACTATGCCGCCAGCCTTAAGCACTCCCCAAAGTGCGATCATGGTCTGTGGCAAGTTTGGCATCATGATAGATACGCGATCACCGGGCTTAACACCTTGTTCTCGCAGGTTCGCTGCAAAGCGTTCTGCCAGTGTGTGTAGCTTTTTGTATGTAAGCTTGTAGTTTTTAAATACTACTGCGTTACGTTTCGGCGTTTTTTCCGCCGCATCGTCAAGAAAGCTCGGAATGGAGACATTCTTGTACTTCAGATTCGCCGGTACGTCCGGATCGTAGTTGTCCAGCCACGGGCGTTCGAGTGGTAAAACTTTTTTGTTCATATCGTATTGGTATTGCTAGGGTTGATATGAGTACAGCCGTCATTTTTGATATTGTGTAATACCTTGTGAGGCGCGATTGTGCAACCCCCTGAGATAGAATTGATGCCTTATTAAATGAGTAAAGCCCGCAGTTGCGGGCTTTACATATATACTATGACGTTACGTTTTACAGCAGACCGGAGTCCACCAGAACCGCTTTAAGTTTTTTTAAGTTTTCGTCAGCAAGTGGCACCATAGGCAGTCTGAAATCTGTATCCATTTTGCCCTGCAAAGCAAGTGCAGTTTTAACTGGAATAGGGTTAGACTCCATAAACATAGCTCTGTTCAGTGGCTGCATTTCAAAATGCAGTTTACGTGCTGTCGAAATGTCGCCTTCGTTCCATGCGTTGCATAGACTTGCCATTTTGTTAGGCAGAAGGTTGGACACTACGGAGATAACACCGGCACCACCAATTGAGAGAAGTGGCAGCAGGGTGAAGTCATCGCCGGAGAGCACGTTAAGGGAAGCGCCGCACTGTTCAATGAGGTCAGAAACCTGAATAAGGTTGCCAGTAGCTTCTTTGATACCAACGATCTGAGGAATATCTTTATGCAAACGCGCAACAGTTGAAGGCATAATGTTGCTGCCGGTTCTACCCGGAACATTATAGAGCACCATAGGCATGCTGATTGTGTCAGCAATATATTTGAAGTGCTGGTAAATGCCTTCCTGAGTCGGTTTGTTGTAGTAAGGGCTTATGAGAAGAACGCCGTCCGCACCTGCTTCTTTAGCAAACTGGGTGAGGTGGACAGCCTCTTTTGTGTTGTTGGAACCGGCACCGGCGAGAACCGGCACGCGCTTGTTTGCCTGATCTACACAGATTCGGATGGCTTCTTTGTGCTCATCATGGGTAAGAGTCGCAGATTCGCCAGTGGTGCCGCACGGTACTAAACCGTGGATGCCTTCAGTAATCTGCCATTCAATGTGTGCACGAAAGCGGTCTTCGTCAATTTTGCCATCTTGAAATGGAGTAACCAGTGCAGTATAGGCTCCGGAAAAATTCATATAGCCTCCTCATGTGGGCAAAGTGCTGCCCGCAGCGGGTTTGTAGTGTTAGTCTAACGTAAGTCCGAGTGATTCAAGCACAGCACTGCCGGAGTAAATAACAAGCGCTTTACCCTTTAAGAAAACGCTCTTGCCTTCAATGGATATGCTCAGGATTTCTCCGCCGGAAGACTTTACACGTACATTAGTGCCGGTCAGCCCAAGGGCGTTTGCTACAACAACGCCAGCTACAGCACCAGTACCGCAGGCAAAAGTTTCATCTTCAACGCCGCGTTCGTACGTGCGAAGATGTACGTTTTCGCGGTCAATAACACTCATAAAGTTCGCATTAGTACCAGCAGGGGAAAACACATCATGGTAACGAACAAGAGCACCAAGCTCTTTTACGTTAAGCGCAGATGCATCTTCTGCAATGTATACAGCATGCGGAACACCGGTGTTAACGAAATGGATTTCGTTGTCACCGTCTTTCAGAGTAATTGGTTTGTTTAATTCTAGTCCTAAAGGCGGGGTGAGTTCAACTTTGATCTCACCATCGTCGCAAAATTCTGCGCGAATTGGACCTGCGTCTGTTCCAAAGGTGTGAACAGGACCAGCAAGGCCGATCTGGACTGCAAGCTTGGCAGCACAACGCGATGCGTTGCCGCACATCTCTGCTCGGGAACCGTCTGCATTGTAAAAATGCCAGCGGTAGTCAAGAGTGGTGTCGTCTGATTCTTCTAAGAAAACTAGGCCGTCTGCGCCAACGCCAAATGCGCGGCGGCAGATTTTTTGAGCCCACTCACTCATATGCGAAACAGGCACGTTGTATTCCCGATTGTCAATGAACACAAAGTCATTGCCGCAGCCCTGCATTTTAAAAATAGCTACGTGATCCATAGTAGGATTCATGTGAACTCCTGGTGCCGGCAGAACGTGCCCGTGTCTACCGCGTCACCCAAACTAAAAACATTACGTATGATTTTTCGTACCGGTAAAGCAAATACAGGTGCAAAAAAATGGATGAAAAAACTTTCATCATCAAATCAATATAGTGTGTGGAAGGTTGCCCGATGGTGTGCAACATCAAGTTCCTTCGTTTATCTACTCCCTATGATTCTGCTGTACAAAAGGGAGAAGGTCAACCCGTTACCCGCTAGAGATGAAAAATGTTTTATCACATACACATATTAATCAAAGCCTCTAACCAATTATCAAGAGCCGTACTTGTAGTATTCGCTTTTTCTGTTTTGGCTACTTATTCTCTTAGGCTAAAGAAGGGAGAATCATCTATGGAGAAGGCGGAGTCATTTTCTTGCTGAATGTGCAGGTTGAGGAGGGAGAGGTGGAGCCTCAAAGGCTTTTTAAAGGCTTAAACGTGGAAAGTGATGAGGAGATATAGAAGAATGGTTTTTACATGTCGTAAACGCTGTTCATAGGGCAAAAGAAAAGCGCAGGCCGAAGCCTGCGCTTTCACAGAGATATATAAAACAGACTAGCTGTTTAAAAACTCTTTAAGTTCTTTGCCTGCGCGGAAGAACGGAAGATGCTTAGGGTGTACTGTTACAACTTCACCGGTTTTTGGGTTGCGGCCGGTGTAGCCTTCGTACTCTTTCATTTTAAAGCTGCCGAAGCCACGAATTTCAACACGGTTGCCATCAGCAAGTGCATCTTTCATGTTATCTACGAAGACGTTAACCATCATGGTTGCTTCTTCAATAGCAATGTTATTCTCTTCGGACAAAGTTTTAATCAGTTCGCTTTTGTTCATTCTCAACTCCCACTGTACAATACAGCGTAGATGTTCTGGATTTATGTTTATGTAAGTATGTGCTTTCTAGCTGTGTGATATCATTCATTATGCCGCAAACTGTTTAATTATTCAAGAATTAATTGCTGATATCACTCATACTTTCTGTAAAAATTGATTTAGAAATGTCATCTAACATGCTCTTTTTGATTTTCTGTAACTTAACTGCAATAGCGAAGATGTCTTTTGCAGCGCGACTGTTAGGAGCATGTTTCATTAAAGGAGTTTGTTTTCGGACAGATTCAGGCACCATTTTGTCCTGACAAATACCGCCGAGGAACTCAGGAGTAAAGCCGAGGAAACGTTCACAGGCTGTTGCAAGTCTATTGTAAGTGCTTGTTTCTTCAGTTTTATCTTCAGCCTGGTTCACAATGATGTAAAAGTCCTTTACGTTGTGTTGCGTAGAGAGAACTTTCATAAGCGCATAACTATCTGTAAGAGACGTCGGCTCTGGTGTTACAACTACAACACGTATCCGTGCCATTGCTGCAAAGGCAAGTACTGTAGGGGTAATGCCTGCACCAAGGTCCATTAACAGATATTCATAACTGCTAAAAAGTGGATTAAGACGCTGGAAGAGTAAGTTTCGCAGGTCACTATCCATTTCTACGAGTTCTGGCACACCGGATGCAGCTGGTAAAAAATCAAATCCGTCGGGTTCGATAGGGAAAGCGACTTCATCAGCGGGAGTATCAGTGTCTAACAAACTCTGCATGTTCGTGTCCGGTGTAACACCAAGCAGAACATCAAGGTTGGCAAGACCCAAATCACAGTCCATCAGCATAACAGGGAAGCCGCCCCTGTACATGCAGTAGCCAAGGTTTAAAGCGATGTTGGTTTTCCCAACGCCGCCCTTGCCGCTTAGAATAGAAATTGTGAGAGTATTATTGGCTTTCATACTGGGTAACTGCCTTATTTAGATCCAGAAAAAAGGAATTGTTTTTCGTTAGAATGCACCATGGTGGAGCGGTCATATTCGAACTCAATGAGCTGACGGGTGACGCGTACTTGGTTCTTACCGGCATTTTTTGCCTGGTACAGAGCCTTGTCTGCCACCTCAAAAAGGTCTTGCCCACTTGCTTTGCTGCGTCCTTTCAGAGAGGCAACACCAGCAGAGAAAGTGCACTGCACACTGGCATCCTTGCACTTTATGAAGGTATCAGCGAATAACGAACATAGCCTGTCCAGCATAGCTTTTGCTCTGATGGGGCCGGCACCTGGCAATAGGAGTGCAAATTCCTCGCCACCTACGCGTGCCGCATGGTCATATCCGCGAGTTGATGCGTCCAACAGATCAGCAAGTGTTCTGATGACTTCATCGCCGCAGCTATGACCATAGGTGTCATTGATGTTTTTAAAGTTATCGAGGTCAATCATAGCTAGGCTTAGCTGACCGTTACTGCGTTCAACCCTTTGCAATTCCATTGTGAGTTTATTCTCAAAGGCTTGCTTATTATACAGTCCAGTTAAAGGGTCACGTTCTGACTTATGTGTAAGGTCATCGATAACCTTTTGCAGGTTCGCAAGATTGAAATAGGTTGAATTATCTAAATCGAGCGCGAGCCATTCGGAAAAACCGTACCTTTCGGACAGGGCATTCCAACTATCCATAGTCAGGCCAGGGATGAGTCGCGTAAGCGCTAGTTGCTGATCAGCTTGCGGTGTCGGGGTGGAGTGTGCGTGCGTCAAAATAAGCTGACGCAGCGTGTCCAGTTCGGCTGTCAGGTTCTCTAGCCCCTCTGGGCGTAAATTATGTAGTCTTTTCTGCATGTAGATAAAGCAGGAAATCACGTAGGAACTGGTCCAGTTTTCCATCTAAAACCGAATCAACATCCCCGATCTCCGAGTTTGTCCTGTGATCTTTCACAAGACGGTATGGCTGAAGCGTATATGTACGTATTTGACTACCAAAACTTATATCCAATTTTCCTGCGTATTCTGCCTGACGTTCGTCTTGCACTTTACGCAGTTCAATTTCATACAATCTGGATTTAAGAATTTGCATTGCAGTATCTTTGTTTGCGTGCTGCGATTTTTCGTTCTGACATTGTGCGGTTACGCCTGTCGGGACATGCGTAATACGTACAGCAGAACTTGTCGTGTTAACGCTCTGGCCGCCAGGGCCGCTGGAACGGAACACGTCAATTCGCAGATCGCTCTCTTTAAGATCTACAGTAATGCCTTTACCGGCATCTGGAATAATATCAATGGATGCAAACGAAGTGTGCCTTCGTCCTGAGGAATCGAACGGCGAAATACGTATAAGCCTGTGGATACCTTTTTCCCCTTTAAGGAATCCGTAAGCGTTGTCACCCTTTATACGCAGCGTAACACTTTTAATGCCCGCTTCATCGCCATCGAGTAAGTCGAGGTATTCGACTTTAAATTTATGTCTGTCTGCCCAACGCGCATACATGCGAAGAAGCATTTTAGCCCAATCTTGAGCTTCTGTGCCGCCTGCACCGGGATGAATTTCCAGAATTGCGTCGTTCTGGTCTTCCGGTGCGCTCAGCAGCAGATTAAGTTCAGTCTGCTCTAACAGTTCTCCAAGAAGTGTGGATTGCGCATGCAGCGTATCCAATACTTCAGTGCTTTGATCTTCTTCAGCCAGCGCAAGCCATTCCGCTACATCTTCTTTAACCTGCATAAGTGTTTCCAGACGGTCAATTAATGACTCTAGCTGACTTTTTTCCTGCAATACAGGTGTCAACTTTTCTGGATTATCCCATGCACCGGGGCTTGAGAGCTGTTTTTCGATTTCATCAAGGCGGTCTTTACTGCCTTTTAGGTCAAAGCCTCCTCCATAAGGAGTTGAACTGTTCGGTTAAAGCGTTACTCTTAGTTCTTAAATCTGCTAATTGAAGCATGTTATATTTCTTTCTTTTTATTTATATAAATTGAATAGGCCAATACTGCTATAGCTCCGCCAATAAGGAGTGCGCGGATTAACGAGAAGAACCGATGATAGAATGTAAAGCCGGTTCGTGTTCCAACTGATCCAAAAATAACATCCGCACGGAAAGATTTCCCTTTGGTTGTAATGTTCCCTTTTGGATCAATGATAGCGGTAATGCCAGTATTTGTTGCACGGGCAACGTACCGACCTTGTTCCACAGCCCGCAGGATAGTCATATCCAGATGCTGCTTCGGTGCGGCCGTTTTTCCAAACCATGCGTCATTGCTAATATTAACCAATAAATTCGCACCGTTTTCAACGCTGGCCTGTGCAAGCTCAGTGAATGTAGCTTCATAACAAATCAGTACACCTATTGCAAGATTTCCAACAGAAATAGGCTGATACACGGTGCCCGGTACAAAAGCGCCTGTGCCCTGAAGGAGTTCGTCAGCAAAAGGTATATAAAATGGGATATATTCACCGAACGGAACAAGATGTATTTTGTCATACCACGAAAGCATGAGGCCTTCGGAATCTACTAAATATGCTCTGTTGAAAATATCGTATTTGCGTCCCTCTGTTCCCCTGGCAAAGCCGGGAGTGCCGATGAGATACGGTGCTTTACTTGCAATGGCAAGGCTTCGTACCATTGGTAAGTATTTTCGGCTGCTTTGCAGATAGAACGGCATAGAGGTTTCTGGCCAGATGACCAGATCAACAGGGTGGCTGAGTACTTGTTCGCTCAAGGTTACATAGCGTTCAACCGTGCCGCGCATGTAACGTTTATCCCACTTTGCACCCTGATCGACATTGCCCTGAACCATAGCAATTTCTATGTTGGCAGTAGCATCCGCAGGCTGCATCCATGAATAGTAGCTGCTCGTAAAAAGTAGTGCCAGAGCCACAAGTGCAGTGACGGAATGCTTGACGGAACTTGTGATCAAAGCTGCTGTAACATAACAGGCGAGTGCTGCGAGCAGGGCGGAATAGCCTTCTGCACCCAGAATACTTACAGGCTGAACAAATGCAGGCCAGTCAGCAAATGCTGCTGCGAGTGACGCCCATGAGAAGCCGCTGAGGATAACTCCGCGTCCCAGTTCTAGCGTACCCCAGACAAAAAAAGTGGTTATCCCTACATATAGCGGGGAGGCTTTTCGCAAAAATTTATAGCAGAGCCATGAAAAAGCCGCGCCGTAAAGACCCATTACAAACGAAACACCAACAGGCCCGCTTATGGCGAGATACCAAGGCATGGCAGTTTGTTCTGCAAAAGGGACGGCAATCCAGTACAGGCAGGCGGTAAACGCTGCGGTACCTGTTAGCAAACCTCTTCGAAATGCGACTGAGCTAGATTCTGCCTGTAGTCCGATAAGGTACAAACAGGCTGGATAGAGCAAGACAAGAGGGGGTAACTGGTAGATAGTATTGGCAGAACCAATAGCAAGTCCTACTGTACCCATGGCAAGTAATGGGGCAAATTGAAGCATTGCTGCACCCTGACGTTTTTTTGTGTTTCGGTCAAGAAACTCAAATTGTAGTGAATAGTTACTACATAGCTGGAAAAATGGCCGAGAGTAAAAGAAAACACCCTGCAAAGCAGGGTGTGTACGTTTTATTCAAACAAAGACTTAGTGTTTTTCGGGCAAGCCCTCAGATTTTGCAGTCCGAATAAGTCGGATTTGTTTGGCGTCCGCATCTTCAATGGTAAAGTCGTATCCAGAAAGGTGGAAAGATTCACCAGATTGCGGGACATGCCCTGCAAGTTCACTCAAAAATCCGCCAAGTGTTTCCACCTGCTCAGATTCAAGCGTGATTGAAAGTTCTTCACTCACATCATCAAGGTCTGCACGACCTGTGATAATGTAGTTCCCATCCTCTGTGGTGCGAATATCTTCAAGTTTAGGGGTGTCGTATTCGTCCTCAATTTCACCGACAATCTCTTCGAGAATATCTTCAATAGTGATAAGGCCGGATGTTCCACCGTATTCGTCCACAGCGATAGCCATATGCTGCTTTCTGGTACGGAATTCCTGCAATAGATCTGTTACTATTTTGGTTTCCGGAACAAAAAACGGCTTGCGCATAAAGCTTATAAGCGGAGTGTCACGCAGGGTAGGGTCATGCAGGTGAATAAGCAGGTCTTTTGCGTAGATAAGACCAACAATATTATCCCTGTTTTCTTCGTACAAAGGAATTCGTGAATGTCCAGATTCAACAATGAGTTCAACAAGGTCGCCAATGGATGTGGTTGTCTCTGCACAGACTATGTCGGTGCGAGGAACCATTATCTCATGGACCTGAGTTTCATCAAGTGAGAGTACATTGAGGAGCATGGAACCTTCTTCGGCTTCAAGCTCGCCTTCCTCACGGGCATCGATAATGGCTTTTTCAACGTCCTCTTCAGTCGTTTTACTGAATAGATTTGCAAGTACGTTCCACAATCGACTCTCAGAACCTCCGTCCAAGATGGGTCTCCTTTTTAAAGTTACTATAAAATGGGGCAATATACATTATGTATACTGTACCGATGAGTTTCGTCTTGTGCAAGCATTGGATGCGAACATATGCGTTTTCTGTACGATAGTGCGGTGGTTAGATACCTTTTTCGCGGTATAGCTCCAGATGCCTGCGCATTACCCAGTTACCGATGCTGTCCAGTCCCGAGCCAATCGGCTCCTCGTTCCAGCGTAATTCCGCAGCATTTTTTGCATCCGGTTGTGCCAAGTAGAGAAACTGCATACCAAGCTCGGCATCATGCGTAACAAAATCGATGAATGGATTCTGTA
Organism: Halodesulfovibrio sp. MK-HDV; assembly: GCF_009914765.1. Classification (NCBI taxonomy): domain Bacteria; kingdom Pseudomonadati; phylum Thermodesulfobacteriota; class Desulfovibrionia; order Desulfovibrionales; family Desulfovibrionaceae; genus Halodesulfovibrio; species Halodesulfovibrio sp. MK-HDV. The sequence goes on from NZ_WYDS01000015.1 coordinate 86,998, forward strand.
CTCTGCATAACAGCCAGTATCGAACACGCTGGCCAGTGTCTGGGTCCCACATGTCGAGCAGTAAAAAGAGCTTGTCCCCAATTGAAAAATCTAAATTGCAGTTACGCACCTCAGTTCGTGGTATGCGAACTTTGATGCCGCCTGCGGAAATATTATCCAGTGTAATCTGGTAATTTTTTTCAGGAAGATACGTCAGTACAGGGCGCCCCCACTGGCGGATATCAAGTGTGCCTTTTGCAGAAATGTTGTCTGGTGCAGACCACACCGCAAGACCCATTATATACTGACTCGGCGGCGAAATACGCAGCGAAGCTCGTTTTTGTCGCTGTTCCAGTTTGTTAGGAGTCTTCAGTGTAAGCACAGATGTACCGTCTGTATAGCCCCTAATTCCAGCAATTGGTGTTGTGAACATGAAAAACGTATTGCCGGTGCTGGATTTTTTTACCTGAAAATAACAATCTACATCCTTACCTACCCACGAACTTTGCAGATTTGTAAGTCCGTTACACTCGATTGTGAGTGCTTCAGGAGTAATATTTGTCAGCAGGCAAGAGGTAGAGCGGCGTTTTTCGCTTTTGGAATGGAATTGGATTTCGAACTTCTCGTGTTCGTCGCGTGCCATACCCAACGTGTTGGAAATATGAGAGGGATGCAAAACCCAGTCGTGCGGGACGTATTTTGCGCTTTTGCGGTTTTTGAACCACATAAAAATGATCACTGCAATCAGTGCAACAACGACTGAGAGCAATGCATAAACAGTGTAAAGAGCCGTTTCTGTTCGAAAAGACGAAGCAGAAAAGTTATTCCCGATCTGGGTAAAGAAGTTATTACTTGTAGAGGCGCTGAATGAGAGATAGGGCAACGTAATACTCTGCTTTTTGTACTGTTAAATGCAAAATTATGCTGAGACAGGTTTCGGAAAAATATACTGAAACTATAATAATGTGAACAGGTTTGTTGTATATCGCAAAATTGGCAGTAAGGCCTTACCTGAATGCTGTTTACAGCTTTGTGAAATAAACTTTATTTTGCAAAAATAGCACCAAAAATGAACTTGAGCTTTGAGGCGATAGTATAATGTTGCGCCCTCGTAGTGTTCTCTAAAAAAAGATCAAAAAAAACAGCCACCGAGAATGGTGGCTGTTTTTTTTATTGATGTATTAAATTTTGCCAAGCTTTTTCAAGTGGACTTCCAGACAGGAAATTGCTGCCGGGGTAACACCTGAAATACGTGATGCCTGACCTAAGTTAAGCGGCTGCACGGCTGCAAGTTTTTCCTCAACCTCACGGGTGAGTCCTGCAACCTCGGTGTAGTCGAGATCCTGAGGAAGAGGAACATTCTCCATGCGGCTAAATCGCAGCACAAGTTCGTTTTGGCGTTTCAGGTAGCCTGCGTACTTAACAACAACCTGTGCTTCTTTTTTTGCGTCTTCAGGGAAGTCTACAATTTCAGCCCAGAATGGCTTTAAGTCATCAATCGTCAGTGCCGGACGACGCAGTACTTCCGCAAGAGTAAGGCTTTTAACAGGGTGCGCTTCACCGAGCTCGTCAAAAATGGCGCGAACTCCAGCATCAGGTTTGATGCGGCGTTTGTCCAGCTCTTCCAGCATGGTGGAAAGTGCAGCGCGTTTTGCGTCGAACATTACCCACTGCTCATCTTTTACCAGACCAATCTTGCGTCCGATATCAGTAAGGCGCATGTCGGCGTTGCTTTCTCTTAGCAGCAAACGATGTTCTGCACGGGAAGTGAACATGCGGTATGGCTCTTTTGTGCCCTTGGTAACAAGGTCATCGATGAGAACGCCGATGTATGCCTGATCGCGTCCCAGAATAAATGGATCGCGTCCGGTAAGTGAGGTGAATGCGTTAAGCGCAGCCCACAGACCCTGTGCGGCAGCTTCTTCGTAACCGGAAGTGCCGTTGACCTGACCTGCAAGGTACAGACCCGGCAAAACTTTGGTTTCCAAAGTAGGGCGCAGCTGAGTCGGGTTCGCGTAATCATATTCAATAGCGTAGCCCGGACGAATGATCTGAGCATTTTCCAAACCTGGAATGGTCTTCAGCATTGCCTTCTGAATATCCAGAGGCAGGCTTGTGGAAATACCGTTAGGGTAGCACTCAGGACTGTTCAGTCCTTCAGGCTCTACAAAAATTTGGTGTCTGATTTTATCAGGGAAGCGCGCAATCTTATCTTCAATAGAAGGGCAGTAGCGTGCGCCGGTTCCGTCAATTACGCCCGTAAACAGCGGGGAACGGTCGAAACCAGTTTTGATAATTTCATGTGTCTCTTCGTTTGTCCAAGTCTGGTAACAAGGCAGCTGCGGAAGAGGGATTTCTTTTGTACGGAAGCTGAACGGAGGTGGCGGGTTGTCACCTGGCTGCTCATCCATCACGGAGAAATCGATACTATCTTTAAGGATACGTGGAACAGTACCAGTCTTTAAACGACCAAGCTCCATACCTATGCTTTTTAGGGATTCAGACAAGCCGCTGCTAGCCGGATCGCCAAGGCGTCCGCCGGAGAAGTTATTCATGCCGACATGGATAAGGCCGCGCATAAACGTGCCGGTGGTGATGATAACAGTTTTAGCCGTAAATTCCTGACCCAACTGTGTGAGAACACCAGTACAGCGTCCGTCTTCAGTCAGCAAAGAATGTGCAGTGTCCTGCCAGATCCACAAGTTATCCTGTGCGAAAACGTCACGCTTAACAACACGCATATATTCGTCGCGGTCAATCTGTGCGCGGGTTGCGTGTACGGCAGGCCCTTTACTTGTGTTCAGTGTACGGAACTGGATACCGGACTGGTCTGCCCAGACCCCCATCATGCCGCCAAGAGCATCGATCTCGCGAACCATGTGACCTTTAGCAAGGCCGCCAATGGCTGGGTTGCACGACAATGCGCCGATGTGATCCAAGTTGATCGTCAGCAATAACGTGGTCAAGCCAAGGTTGCTCGCCGCCATGGCGGCCTCGGCACCTGCGTGACCTGCGCCTACTACAATGACATCAAAAATAGCTGGAGGGGGTGTTTTTATCATAATTTCTTTCTTCGTTATTTATCTACGTTTGCCTCTGACAGGGCTGTAATTTAGAACTGTGTCTCCGACGGCGCTTGTCAGCGGGACTTTAAGAACCTTGTTGAAACAAGGTTCTTAAAAATCTCCAAAAACTTCTATTAGCGAGGCGCATCTGTTGTTTACTATGCTGGAGAGCTTGATAAGAGCTACCAGTCATGGACATTCGGCTTGTTGTCACCAAGGTAGTGGTGCGTAAGCCGCGAGGTGTCATTAAAAACAGGTGTGTCTCGCAGTTAAAAGTCTTTGGAAAGGGGTCTGGGGAAGAACCTTTCTACAGAAAGGTTTTCCCCAGCCGCCGGAGGCAAATCTTAAACGTCACAGATCTGCCAGAGGCAATATAAAACTTACTTATTTGGTTGTATCAAACAGCATGGTGGCGATAACTTTGGCATCACCGATGTTGCAAGAGATACGGCTTTTTTCGTTCGGCACGTGCGCGTTAGGAATGAGCTTGCTCCAGCAAGCTACTGGGAGCCCTTCGTCGCGCAGATGCGCCGCCACAGTACCGCCGCCAACACCTTTTGGTTGCGGAGTGACATTGTAGACTTTCTTGATTGCGCGGTCGAGCATAGTTACGACTTCACTATCAACAGGAGTCTGCGCTGTGGACTGGTTTGCCTGATCTTCGTCGTAGCGAATTTTTACGCCGTATTCAGCTACAACTTCGTCACCAAGTTTTTTCATTTCACTGCGGATTTCGTTGAGCTCGTACCCCGGGAGGATGCGGCAATCAACGTAGAAGACATCGAGACCCGGAACAGTATTGATGTTCGGTACGTTTGCTTCTTTTTTGGTCGGTGTGAAGGTGGAAATTGGTGGATCAAAGAGGTTGTCTACGCGATCGAAGATTCCGTGCAGTTTTTTAACTTTGAGAATGAAAGCGGAAGCAGCTTCGAGGGAGTTGATGCCGTCGGACGGTGTAGAACCGTGGCACTGCTTACCGATTACAGAAATTTTTTGCCAGAGGATGGACTTTTCAGCAACTTCGATCATTGTTCCTTCAGCATCACCGATGTCTGGAACGAGGATGAGGTCGTCTTTTTTGAAGAGTTCAGGGTTCTCTTTTACAACGTATTCGAGACCGAACTTGCTGCCGGTTTCTTCATCAGCAGTAAGGATGAGCCCGAGGGTGTATTCTGGGGTAATGTTTTTGTCTACAAGACCTTTTGCAACGAGAAGGCCGGAAACGATAGCCTGCTGGTTATCTTCTACGCCGCGACCGTAAATGTAGTCACCGTCTACGCGCAGAGTCCAAGGATCGCTTTCCCATAGGTCATGGTCGCCGGTCGGTACAACGTCTGTGTGGCCGATGATCCAGAGAGTTTTTTCAGATTTACCCGGAATGCGAGCGATAAGAGTAGGGCGGTAGCCGCAATTAACGCGGGAATCCGGAGCGCGCATTTCTTCGACATCTGTAATGTTGTTTTCTTTAAGCCAGCTGAGCAGGTAATCTGCTTTGTCTTTTTCGCCCTGTCCGCCACTGGTTGGGCAAAGTGCAGGACGTGCGGTCATCTCTTTTTGCAATTCAATTACGAGATCATGCTGGTCATCAAGAAATTCAAGAATTTGTTCGCTCATGGGAGTTCTCCGTCAGGGATCGGGGTGTTTAATTTAGCAATATGCCTGACAATACAATGTTCAGGAAGAGAGGACTGAGCACAATGTAGTATGTTGTCATCAGGTTTTGAATGTGATGACTGAGGGGAGGCGAAGCGTGAAAAAATTCAGCTCGGAGTGTAGCAGGCTACATAGGAGTTGGAATTTTTAGAAGCAACGCATCAATGGAGACTTACCTGCGCTGAATTCTTTCTTCCTGAAAAAGAAAAAGGGAAGGTTGTAATCCAACCTTCCCCCTCTCTAACCAAAATATAGCAGCTTAACGACCGCGAGCGGCACGTTTGGAAGCCTTAAGTGGGTTGATTTTAACTTTACCAGCTTTATCAACAGTAGCTTTGATGTGGGTAGCAAAGTTACAAGCGCCAAGAGCCCATTTGGTAGTTGGGGTTGGGTAGCTTGTACAGTATGTCTGGCCTTCGAATTCACCAGTACGATCGCAGCCCTGACACTGTTCGACCACTGGCTGGCAAGTAAACCCGTTAAAGAGCATGCCTTCTTCAGTCATTTTAGCATCGGCGAAGCTTACAGTAGCTTTAGCACTCATATTAATTTCCTCCTGAGGTCGCGCGGGCTACGCGCGCATATTATCTTTGAAGCGATGTCCAATTATATTTTTTTGACGAAAAGTCAACTAAAAACATATGGTCAGTGTATTTTGACAAGGTCATAAGGAGTTACCCTTATAACTTATTACTAAGCTTTTTGTTGCCCAGATTGAAACGACTTTGCGCAGTGTGCGGCGCGAGAAAAAAAACTCATTTAACGGACAGTAGTCGTTCTCGAGGTCACCTAAAAGTACGGATACCGAGACCAACTTCATGCTTAGTTATCTGTAAAATTTTGCATTTTTCGAAGTTACGCTACAATGCGCGGATTTGTTTCACTCTGCTAGCTGCGTTTCTGTATCTTCTTTTGTACCCATTTAGCAACATCTTTCGCAGCATCAATCAGGGCAGGGTAGTCAATTTTTAAATATTTGCCGTCTCGATACAGTACTTCACCCGCCACCATGGACATGTGAACCTCTGCTCCAGTCGTTGAATAAACGAGCTGTGACACAGGGTTATGCATCGGCAGCAGATTAGGCTGTGTGAGATCAATTGCAATGATATCCGCTTGGTTACCTACAGCAAGAGAGCCAATGTCGCTCTGTCCCATGGTGCGTGCACCGTTGCATGTCGCCATATCGAGCACAGTCTGAGCACTTGCCGCAGTCGGATCAAGAAGCTGGACTTTATGCAAAAATGCGCAAGATGCCATTTCGGTAAACATGTTCAGCGCGTTGTTTGAAGCAGCGCCGTCAGTTCCCAAAGTTACATTCACGCCTTTAGCGAGCATTTTTTCAACTGGCGCCATGCCTGAAGCAAGCTTCATGTTGCTTTCAGGGTTATGCGCAACATTAGTGCCTGTCTCAGCAAGCAAAGAAATTTCGTCGTCTGTAACATCAACTGCATGGGCGACCGTGGTGCGTCCACTCAGCAAACCTAAGCTGTGAGCATACTCAACAGGGCGTTTGCCAAAGCTTTCAACGCATGCCTTAGTCTCGGCAGGTGTTTCCGCTAAGTGGATATGGATAGGGATGTCCAGCTCTTCAGCAACTTCGCGGCAGGTCGTCAGAATTTCGGGAGTGGTTGTGTATACCGCATGTGGCATCACAGCCTGACGGATGCGTGGGTGTTTGTTCCATTTTGCTTCCAACTCACGAACAAGCTTTATGCCTGCATCAAAGTCTGGATATGCCGGAGACGGGAACATGAACAGTCCCTCGCCGCCTAAAACGCGTAATCCAGATTGATCTACAGCTTTATATGTTGCATCTTCAATCAGATACATATCACAGAAGGATGTGGTGCCGTAACGAGTCATCTCCGCGCATGCCAGCAAAGCGCCAAGCTCGACCTTTTCTGCAGTCAAATTCTGTTCTACAGGGAAGATATGGTTGTTGAGCCAATCCATAAGCGGCAGGTCGTCAGCAGCGCCTCGAAGCAGTGTCATAGCGGCATGAGTGTGGCTGTTAATAAGCCCCGGCATAAGCAGGGAGTTGCCAAGCTCCATAACATTTTCTGAAGTGTACTGTGAACGCACGGCAGCTGCCGTGTCTATGCACATAATGTTGCCTTCAGAAATAGCTACGCCACCGTTATATATGATGGAACGTGACTCGTCCTGAGTGACGATGATCTCTGCAAATAGTAAAGTGTCACATGACTGCATTCGAAAACTCCTCATTATCATCCTACGTTGTGAGTGCGACACTGTAGTGTATTGTTGGAGCTTAAACAACCCGTGGAGTGCGCAGTGATTTATTGGAGATGCCCTCGACGAGCCTTCGGCGACCCTGCGGGGGGTGTCTCCGACGGCTGGGTGAAACCTTGTTGAAACAAGGTTCTCCCCCAGACCCCCTTCCAAAAACTTTTATTTGTGAGGTCTACTACCCTGTGTGATTGCCTCGCGGCTTATGCGCCACTACCTTGCTGAAAATAGACTGATTATCCATGATTTGTAGCTTTGATTAAGCTCTCCAACGTATTAAACAGTAAGTGTACCTCGTTAATAAAAGTCTTTGGAGAGTCCAGAGAAGCCTTTCTCCAGAAAGGTTCTTTGGCCGCCGGAGGCAAACAAAAAAAACAAATAAGTATAAGGACAAAATATGAAAGTAGGCTGCTTGCTTATCCACGGCTGGACAGGGAGTCCCTTTGAGATGGAGCCACTGGTCGCGCCGTTGGAATCGGAGGGGTATGTTGTTCGTAATATAATGTTACCTGGTCACGGAACGACGTTTGAAGATTTTCAAACGACGGGCTGGGGTGATTGGGAATGGGCAGCACATAAAGAGTATGAGGCACTGGCGGCGCAAGTAGATGTAGTTTTCGTAATAGGTCTTTCCATGGGCGGCACGCTTGCGTTACACTTGGCGTCTAAATATCCGGTCGCAGGGGTGGTCTCGTTGGCGGCACCACTGTTTTTGTATTCGCTCTTTCCGTGGCAGATGAAAGATTGGCGTATGCCTTTTACGCCTATAATTAAGCACATTAAGCCAGTTTTTCCTTTGAAGAGGCGCGACGCTGAGCACTTACGAATAGCCCCGTGGGTAGGATATGACGAATTTGTAAGTATGCAGCAATTACATGAGCTTATGAAAGGGGTAAAGAAAGTGCGCGGTGAGGTGGATGCTATCAGTGCCCCAGTTTTAGCGATTCAAGCCCCTACAGACAAGAGTGTCCCTCTCGAAAATATTTTTTTAATCGCAAAAAAAGTCGCTTCGAAGGAAATTACGGTCAAATTATTGCGCATTGAGGAAAAAGTTACAGGACATCACGTGATTACGACCCATGTGGAGACCTCTGCGAGGGTGATCGAATTAGTGCAAGGATTCGTGAAAAGGGGTATTTATACAAAATTGTAAAAACAGAGTGTATTTAAAATAATAACAATTTTGTATAAATGCTAAATAACTACTCGTATTTGTTCAACTAAATATGTATTTTTAGAAGAATCTAAAAACTAAATATTACAATCTTGACAAATTTGACCATTTTTCGGTAAATATAATCCATGGCAGTTGCCAGCTAGTGGTAACTGACCGGTTTCAGATTTAGCTCAGAAAAAAATGCGTATGACGCGCGCGGGCGCTTTGTGTCACGAGGAGATATTACTTTGCTGTTTAAGCCTATCAGTCAGAATTTTAGCGACTTTGTTATCGTTCGTGAAAACGAACGCTGTATCAATTGCGAAGTTTGTGTGCGTCAGTGCTCGTATGAAGCCCATTACTGGGATGATGCTCGTCAGTGCGTGAGCCATGATCATACTAAATGTGTAGGTTGTCACCGTTGTGAAGCATTCTGTCCTACCGGTTGTCTTACTATTAAGAAAAACCCGGCAGACTTCAGAGACAACGCTCTTTGGACTCCTACATATATGAAGCACGTGTACAAGCAGGGCGATACCGGTGGTATTTTGCTTTCCGGCATGGGTTCACCATGTGATAAGCCAATCTACTGGGATAATCTCCAGCTTGACGCAAGTCAGGTAACTAACCCGTCTATTGACCCGCTTCGCGAGCCAATGGAACTCACCACGTACCTTGGCTCTAAGCCAGACAAAGTGAGCTTTGAGGATACACCTGACGGACCGAAACTTACTACTAAGATCGGCCCACAGCTTAAGCTTAACTACCCGCTCATGTTCTCCGCTATGTCTTTTGGTTCAATTAACTTGAACCTGCATAAGGCGATGGCTATGGCTGCTACTGAGCTTGGTATTGCTTACAACACTGGTGAGGGTGGCTTGCACCCTGATTTGTACAAATACGGCGAAAATACCATTGTACAGGTAGCATCAGGTCGATTCGGTGTTCATAAAGATTACTTGAACGCAGGTAGTGCCGTAGAAATTAAAATTGGTCAGGGTGCTAAGCCGGGTATCGGCGGCCACCTGCCAGGTGAAAAGATCGACGAAGAGGTTTCCAAAACCCGTATGTGTCCGGTCGGCTCAGATGCTATTTCTCCTGCGCCTCACCATGATATTTATTCTATTGAAGATTTGCTTCAGCTTATCTACGCAATTAAAGAAGCAACAGAATATAAGGTTCCAGTTTCTGTAAAAATTGCGGCTGTACATAATGCTCCGGCGATCGCTTCCGGTATTGTACGCGCAGGTGCAGATATTGTTGTTATTGACGGATTCAGAGGTGGTACAGGTGCTGCTCCTACCATGATCCGTGATAACGTAGGTATTCCGATGGAACTTGCTCTTGCTGCTGTAGACAACCGTCTGCGTGACGAAGGTATTCGTAACCACGCATCGTTGGTTGTTGCTGGTGGCGTACGTTGCTCTGCGGATGCTATTAAAGCAATCGCTCTGGGCGCGGATGCAGTATACATCGGTACCGCTGCCTTGGTTTCTGTTGGCTGTACTCTTTGCGGACGTTGCTACACTGGTAAATGCCCTTGGGGTATTGCTACCAACGAAGCGCGTCTTAAAAAACGTCAGAATCCAGAAGTTGCTGCTAAGCGTCTTGCGAACCTCATCCGCGCATGGGGACACGAGATTCAGGAAATGCTCGGCGGTATGGGACTCAACTCCATTGAAAGCTTGCGTGGTAACCGCGATAAGCTGCGTGGTCTTGGTCTTAACGAAGTTGAGCTGGACATTCTCGGCGTTAAACACGCAGGACGGTAGTAGATATGCGTAGAGTTTATCCAAATAAAGATGTCTGTATTGGCTGCCATATTTGTGAAGTTGCCTGCTTAACAGCACATTCCGCTAGTCAGGATGTTGTTATCGCCGCTAATGAAGAAACGGTGACAGGTTTACAGCCATGTAAGGCAGTATACGACAAGGGTCAGATCTCTGTAGCTCTCAGTTGTCGTCATTGTGACAGCCCATCTTGTGTATCCGCCTGTATTTCCGGCGCGTTATACAAAGATCAGGAAACAGGCCGCACTTGTTATGATGAAGAACAGTGTGTTGGTTGCTGGTCATGTCTGATGGCATGCCCTTACGGCGCGGTTCGCCGCAATGTTACTAAGGGTAAGATTATTAAATGTGACTTGTGTGAAGGCCGCGACATGCCAGCATGTGTGGAAGCCTGTCCTAACGGCGCACTGGTTTTCGAATCTCGCTGATAGCAGGAGCTCGTCCATGTCGTATGTCATAGTTGGAAACGGTGTCGCGTCTGTCGGAGCTATCGAGGGGATTCGTAAAGTTGATAAAACAACTCCGATCCTTGTTATAAGTGAAGAAGATACTCCTACATATGGACGTCCGCTGATTTCATATTTTCTTGCAGGAAAAATCAGTCTTGAAAGAGTAAATCTTCGACCTGATGAATTCTACGTAAAGAACAACGTTGAAGTTAAGCTAGACACCCGTGTGGCTGCCATTGATAAAGCAGCTAAGACCATTACCACTGAAGCCGGAGAGCAGATTGAATACAAACAGCTCTTACTGGCAACAGGCGGTGTACCTTTTATGCCTCCACTTAAAGGCATAGAAGGCAGCGGAGTATATAACTTTACTACGCTGAACCACGCACACATGCTGTTGGAACTTTCTAAAAGAATCCACAGAGTTGTCGTTATCGGTGGTGGGCTTATCGGTCTTAAGGCCGCAGAAGCACTGCGTTACAACGGTCTTTCCACTGCTATTGTTGAACTTGGAAGCCGCGTGCTTTCCGCAGCGTTCGATGATGTAGCCGGTGGCCTTGTAGCTCAAAGGCTCGAAGAAAAAGGTATCGCTATTCGTTGCGGTACTACTGTGGAAGAAATTCTGCGTACAGAGCAGGGCGAAGTTATTGGCGTACGTCTTGCCAATGGTCAGAAACTGGCTTGTGAAGCCGTTGTTGTTGCCATTGGTGTTGTGCCAAGCCTTACCCTTGCTAAGGATGCCGGAATTGCTGTGAACAGAGGCATCAAAGTTGATGACAATATGTGTTCCAGCGCAGATGGCGTATACGCCGCAGGTGACGTTGCTGAAGCACCTGATATGATTGCTCAGGAAGCCAGAGTTACACCAATCTGGCCTAACGCATTCAGTCAGGGCTACCACGCTGGCCTTAATATGGCGAGCGAGGACGCATCTCCGCATCCTGGCGGCTTACCAATGAACGCAATTTCTTTCTACGGGCTGCCAACAGCCTCTCTTGGTCATGTTAATCCGGCAGAAGACGAGGGTTGCGAAGTCTTTACCGAACTTGACGAAGAAAACGGATCATATCGTAAGCTGATTTTCCGTGATGAAAAGCTGATTGGCTATGTGCTTGTGGGAGAGGTCGATTTTGCAGGGTTGTACACCGGTTTTGTTCGCTTCGGTTTGGATATTACTCCAGACGTGAAAGACGAGCTTATCGCAGGTCAACCATCTGCACTGCTCTGGCCGGAAGAAGAATTTGATACAAAGTGGACCCCTGCTGCTGAGTAGAGGGCTTTGGAGATAGATATGAAAGCTCCCAAAGATTTTTGGCATTTTGATAAAGACATCTCAGGTTGTGGTGTCTTCGGGGTAATTGATAAGAAGAAAAAACTGATACCTGGTACTATGCCGATCGATGCAATGGCAACAATGCACGATCGCGGTAACGGTCTTGGTGGTGGTTTTGCTGCATATGGTATTTATCCTGAGCATGCAGATTTGTATGCCTTCCACCTGATGTGTGATGATCAGGCAGGCCTTGACCGCGCTGAAGAGATTATCAAACAGTACTTTGATATTAAGATTTCTGAGCCGATTCCAACCCGTAAGGTGTTAGCCATTACAGAATCCCCGCTTATGTGGCGCTTCTTCCTTTCTCCAAAGGCAGAACGTCCGAAGTGGCAGGATGTTGGTGAAGATGATTACGTAGTAAACATCGTCATGCACATTAACAACAGAGTGCCGGGTGCTTTTGTATTCTCCAGTGGTAAAGACATGGGAGCGTTCAAGGGTGTTGGTTTTCCAGAAGACATCGCAGAGTTCTTCAAATTAGAAGAATACAGCGGCCATATGTGGACTGGTCATAACCGTTTCCCGACTAACACTCCGGGCTGGTGGGGCGGCGCACATCCGTTTACCCTGCTGGACTGGGCGATTGTTCATAACGGAGAGATTTCCTCTTACGGTATTAACAGACGCTACCTGTGTCAGCACGATTATGAATGTAACATGATGACGGATACCGAAGTTGTAGCATACTTGCTCGACCTTCTTATCCGTAAGCACGGTCTTTCTCATGAAATGGCATGTAAAGTTTTTGCACCGCCTTTCTGGGATGAAATTGAGCGTATGCCGAAAGATGAACGTGAAGCGTATGAAGCGCTGCGTATGGTCTACGGCCCGGCAATGCTCAACGGCCCGTTTGCTATCCTCGTAACCGACAAAAACGGCATGATGGGACTTAACGACCGCGTTAAGCTTCGTCCGCTTGTCATCGGTGAAAAGGACGATATGGTATTCATGTCCAGTGAAGAGAGCTCCATCCGTGAAGTTTGTCGAGATCTCGACAGAGTATGGGCACCAAAAGCCGGCGAGCCGGTGATTGTGAAACTGGAGGACTAGGCATGGCTAAAAAATGTACTATCAACGCTGAAGGCGTGTACTACCGCCAATTGAACGAGCAAATTCGTGAAGCTGTGCGTGACGGTGTAACAGAGATTGAGTTAGAAAATATTCGCGGTCAGCGATACATTGGTAACTCTATTGAAGGCCCCGTTCACTTCCTGATTCACGGTGTTCCAGGACAGGACCTTGCGATGTTTATGCGCGGCGCAACTATGCGCGTAGAAGGCAACGCACAGGACGGCGTAGGCAATACTATGGATGATGGAGAAATCCAGATCAACGGTATGGCTGGCGATGTTCTCGGCTACGCAATGCGTGGCGGTCGTATCCTTATCAGGCAGGATGTTGGTTACCGTGTAGGCATTCATATGAAGTCTTACATGGAAAAACAGCCTGTAATCGTAGCTGGCGGTAAAGCTGGTGACTTCCTTGGTGAGTACATGGCGGGTGGAGCAATTATCCTCCTCGGTATGGATTCAACCATGGACGAAGCAGCACCTATCACTGGTAGAAGCCTTGGTACCGGAATGCACGCGGGTATTATTTACATCCGTGGTGACGTTCCTGATTACCAGCTTGGACCTGGTTTACAGCTCGAACCAATTAACGAAGAAGATATCGCTTTCATCCGTTCCCATGTCTCAGACTGGGCTGAAGCATTCGATAAGGATGTGGAAGAAGTGATGCAGGGCGAGTTTAAAAAAGTAACGCCGTTCTCCCACCGTCCATACGGCAACATGTACGTGGGAACAAACTAGGGTGTCAGAAATTTTTTCTGAACATTCCTAGCAAGCAACGGCTAGATAGTTTCTTTCAAACTGAGGACTTCTCCTAAGCTTGACTGATAAACGACCAAAACGGATGGCCCCCATGATTGGCATGGGGGCTTTTCTGTTGTGTAAGGATAAAAATTTAGTAGCTGCTGCCATCATTATCACTACCTTGTTCCTTTCTAAAAGAGAGGGCTTGTATACCTTTCTCGAATATCGCAAAAGTTGTTTTCATACACAATTTAGGGTGCTGTTGGGAGAAGGTTTTTCTAAGTTTAACATGCTGTAAAATATTATTTTTTGTAGTGATAAGTGATAAGGTCTTATAGTGGCTAGTTTGGTTTTGCTTAGTTGTTCTTATTCCCATTGTGATAACTTTAGACTCAATATTTCAAAGCTGCGGAACACGGGATATACTTTCTCTCGTAACCGATAAGCAGAGGAGTATTGGCATGAAGGGCGTAAAGTTTATGGGGGTAACAGTCTTCTGTGCAGCGATGGTCGCCGTGGTGGCGCTGGCTGCAATACGATACAAAGAGAATACTCTGGTTAACCCCTGTGAAAAGTTGACTACCTATTCCAAGCTGGCTGGCGACCCTGCCGAGATTATCTACGATAAAGAGAAACAAATTATTGAGCCGTTCGCATACTTTGATGATCTGTATTATGTGGGACTTGCATGGGTAGGGGCGTATCTGTTGGATACCGGCGATGGATTGATTCTGATAGACACGTTGCACGACCCCTATGTTCAGGTCGGTCAGAGCAACATAAAAAAACTAGGCTTCTCACCTAAAGACATAAAGTATGTGATTGTAACTCACGGACACTTTGCGCACGTGGGAGGGGCTGCATGCTACCATAATAAGTACGGCGCAAAAGTCATAATGACTGATGCCGCGCATAGGAAAACAAAGCTAGATCGAAATCAGAAAGATTTTCCGATAACGGCTCCAACGGTAAGTCGTTACGTGTCTGATGGGGACGTACTTACTCTTGGTGATAAGACTATTAAATTTTACGAAACTCCCGGCCATTCAAAAGGTGCTTTGTCATTAGAGTTTACGGTGAAGGATCGCGGGAAAGAATATACTGCTTTCATGCTTGGTGGCGTAGGTGTTTATTCTAGAAAACCAGAGGGTTTTGACGAATTTATTGCCACAGTGAACCGTGTCATAGGTATTGTTAAAGATGACAACGTTACTGTGGGTGTGATTGGGCATCCGATGACAGCTAATGACCTTATTAAGGTTGGACCTTCACTTTCAAAACGTCCGAACGGGCAACCGCATCCCTTTGTTGACCAGAAAGCCTATTTAGAGTGGCTGGCTAAGCTTAAAAGGGACACGGAAATGAAAAAGAAGGAACTGTTAGAAGATGAAAAGGCAGGGGAAACAGCTACTTTGTAGTTTTAGTTGCTTCGGTCACGCTCCCACGATTTTTGAATGTTAATTGCCCGAGAATTTTTTGATGAATAAAAAGCCCCCATTGTTAGCATGGGGGCTTTTCTTTTTTGATAGAAGGTTGTTAGCTGTATGATGATGCAACTCTTTTTCAGTTACTGCACATGAATGTAAGCACTCTTCTAGAAAGCCGAAAATTTTAAAACTTTCAAGCGTAACGAGAGGGTGTGGCATGTGAATATTTTACAGGGCATATTTTTGTTGTTACGAAATTGTAGCGGTTAAGTGGTAGTGTGCAATCTATAGTCATGTAAAGACAGAATGTTATATTTGGGTATGCTGTACAAAAACTGTTGAAACAGAGTTGTAACAATGGCGTTGTAGAAAAGGGCGTAAATTAAAGGTGGCATGCATTGCAAATGCATGTTCTTTTATTTCTGTTAGAAACACCGGCAGTTAAAAAACTTGCATGTTTTTTGACGAAAAGGTACTCGATTCAGGTTTATAGCTTTTTGTTATTACGAGTAAAAAACAAAGCCAGTTTGGCTTTAATGATTACCAGTCGCATTATTTTCTGATAGTATTTCGATAATCATTTGATTTAATGGAAAACTCAGAGAATATTTTTGCTGCGACGTTACGATTTTTTGATAACCGTTAAGGAGTTCTTATGTTCTTTCCAGAAGCAGCTTGGGCTATGGGCGCATTAGGCGGTGGCCAGACAGGTCAGGAAGGCAACCCGATTGCGGCCTTCGTACCACTCGCTTTAATGTTTGTTATTTTTTACTTTCTTCTTATCCGTCCTCAGCAGAAAAGAGCGAAAGAGCACAAAGCTCTGTTGGATAATCTCCAGAAAGGCCAGACTGTTGTAACTGGTGGTGGTCTTATCGGCACCATCGTAGGAATCAAAGAAGACGTTATTTCTGTTGATCTTGGTGAAACTACCGTTAACGTAGGTCGCCAGTACATCTCCGGTCTTAAATCTTCTACTCCTGCTGCTGATAAAAAAGCAAAAGACGGTAAAAAGAAATAATTTGTTGAGCAGGAAACTGGACTTATTCAGTTTCCTGCTTGTTCAGCACAACGCTGTTGTTGTCCCGATCGGTTTCGTATCGGGTTTTGCTGTTTGAATAGTATCAAGGAGTTATAATGAGAGAGGGGTTGCGATGGAGATTACTGGTCGCGATTTTTGTGCTCGTAGTTGGCGTAGTATACGCTCTACCAAGCATTCCAGCGATCGGAACATCCCCAATCAAAAAGTTCTTACCTGAAGAAAAGGTCAGCCTTGGCCTTGACCTGCAGGGTGGTATCCACCTTGTTCTCGGTGTAGATGTTGATAAGGCGCTTTCCACTAATCTTTCCCTTATGGGGCAGGATATTCGCACAGTAGCACGCGAAGATAAAATTTTCATTTTACAGCCGCGTCTTGTGCAGGGCGAAAAGCTTGAGTTTGTACTTCTTAAGTCTTCACAGAAAGAAGCTCTTGATGCTTTGCTTGAAAAAAGCTTCAACCGTTTAGATGCGGAATCTACCGTTCTTGATAACAAAAAAGTTCGTTACACACTGACCTACACACCGGAATACAGAAAATACGTGGCTGATCTTACTTTGGATCAGGCTGTAAAAACTATCCGTAACCGTGTTGACCAGTTCGGCGTTGCCGAGCCGGATATCCGTAAGCAGCAGGACTACCGTATTCAGGTACAGCTCCCTGGTCTTACTGATACCGAGCGTGCAATTAAGATTATCGGTAAAACCGCGCACCTCGAATTTAAAATGGTTCGTGAAGGGGTAGACCCTGCAAAAGCTGCTAAAGGCATTGTTCCTCCGGGGACAGAAGCTATGCAGCAGATGCATCGCAATCCTGACGGAACTTATTCTGAGTCTGTTATTGTTCTGAACAAAAACGCAGCACTCACAGGTGACACCATCTCTGATGCGCGCGTTGCGTACGACAAGTTCAACAAGCCATATGTTGCTATTACTTTCAATAGCAGCGGTTCACGTCGTTTTGAAGAGCTTACTGGCGAGAACGTAAAAAAACGTATGGCTATCGTACTTGATGGCAAAGTTTATTCCGCACCAGTAATTCAGGAAAAAATTCGCGGTGGCCGCGCTTCTATTTCCGGTAGCTTTACTACTGAAGAAGCACACGATCTCGCTATCGTACTCCGCGCCGGTTCCTTACCTGCACCGGTTAAAATTCTTGAAGAACGTTCCGTAGGACCTTCCCTTGGTCAGGAATCTATCGATCAGGGCATTACTGCGACACTTATTGGTGGCGCGCTCGTAATGATCTTTATGATGATCTACTACGGCTTCAGCGGTGTTATCGCTAACGTTGTTCTCCTTATGAACATCGTGTTCATCGTTGCTGGTCTTGCTGCATTCGGTGCAACCCTTACATTGCCTGGTATCGCTGGTATCATCCTTACTCTTGGTATGGCTGTTGATGCTAACGTAATTATCTTTGAACGTATCCGCGAAGAACTTCGACGCGGTCTTACTCCGTTCAAAGCAGTCGATGAAGGTTTCTCCAGTGCGACTCTGACAATTTTTGACGCAAACGTAACTACATTGCTTGCGGCAATCATTCTCTACCAGTTCGGCACAGGCCCAATTCGTGGTTTTGCGGTAACGCTTAGCCTCGGTATCTTGGCTTCCATGTTCACAGCTATCTTCTGCGCACGCATCATCTTTGGTCTTTGGATCAATGGTAAGCCGGGCAGAAAGCTCAGCATATAAGGAGATAGATCATGGGTCTGAGCATTATTAAACCAAACAGCAAGATTGATTTCATCGGACTGCGTAAATATTCAGTTATATTGTCCCTTGCGCTCCTTTTGCTTGGCCTTGGCTCCCTCATCCTTCACGGCGGCCCTAAGTACGGCATCGACTTTTCCGGTGGTGTACTTGCACAGGTTCGTTTTGACAGCGCAGTGCAGCCTCAGGAAATTAAAGACAGTCTCGCAAGTGCTAAACTTCAGGGACTTTCTGTACAGCGTTTTGGCGACGGTGATACCGAATACCTTTTGCGTATCTCTTCTGTTGGTGAAGTAGACAAGCGTCTTCCAGAGATTCTGAAAGCGCAGTTCGGTCAAAGTATGCCGAACAATACATTCTCCATTGAACGCCTCGATATGGTTGGTCCAAAGATTGGTGCTGACCTTCGTTCCGCAGCTTTAGAAGCGTTGTACTTTGCAGTACTTCTTATCGCTATCTATATCTCCGGTCGATTCGAGCAACGCTGGTTTACCGCGGGCATCATGGCCGCAGGACTTGCCTCCGGTATGTACCTTCTCGACTTGATGGGTACTCCGAAGCAGTTGCAGGTTCTCATCGCTATGCTGCTTACGCTTGGTATTTGCTGGAAGCTGAAGCTCAATTTCGCACTCGGTGCGGTTATTGCGCTTATTCACGACGTTCTTATTACCGTCGGGATTCTTTCCCTTCTCGGTAAAGAGTTTGACCTGACCATCGTAGCAGCATTGCTTACCATCGTTGGTTACTCTCTTAACGATACTATTATCGTATTTGACCGTATCCGTGAGAACATCTTCCAGCGTACCGCACCAACTTACGGTGAAGTAATTAACAAGGCTGTTAACCAGACCTTGAGCCGTACGTTGCTGACTTCCTGTACTACAATGTTGGTATTGGTTTCTCTCTTCCTTTTCGGTGGTGGAATTATTCACGACTTTGCACTGACACTTCTTGTTGGTGTAACTGTTGGTACTTATTCCTCCATCTTCGTTGCAAGCCCAGTGCTTTACGCATTCAGCCCGAACGAAATTCCGGAGGAAGAAGTGGAATCCCACAACCATGCAGATGGTACTGTGTAAGTATCTCTCGCTTCGTAGACATAAAGACGCCCCTTTCGGGGCGTCTTTTTTTTTGTCTTGTCACTGGCTGCGGCAATGTCTTGTTTCAGACGGTTTGAAGAAAGCCTGTAGCACTGACGCAGGCTGTAGATTCGTAGGGTCTACGCGGAAAATATGAAATTTAAAGGGAAGAAGAGTTATCAACGATTGCTCTATTGATCTTTTTCCATTGTTGGTGGTATGTTATGGTTTAAATCTATATTTCACGAATTCAACGGAGAATTATGATGAAGAAAGTGGCAGTCTGTTTTGCAATTTGTAGTTTCCTGTTGGTCTGTGCTTCCCTCAGTGTTGCAAGTGGTACCGCCGGTGAACCGCTGTATAAATCATGCGCTGGATGTCATGGGCAGTCAGGTGAAACAATGGCTCTTGGTGTAGGCAAGCCGCTAAAAGGCCAGACCGCTAATCAAGTTCTTGAAAAGCTAAACGGATACGCTGACGGTACATACGGTGGTTCTAAAAAAAGCATCATGGTCGGTATTGCTAAGCGTATGAAAGAAGAAGACCGCGTTAAAGTGTCCGAATACATTAGTACATTTTAGCTTATTACAAAGATCGGGAGAGTTTCCGTGTCAGTATTTAAACAACGCGGTTTTATACGAATATTACGCTTTGCTGTGATTGCAGCCTTTGCTTTGTTTCTTCTTGTCAGTCTTTCCCGTGCTGAGGAGCCTGTTCAGAAACCGAATCAAAGCACTGAAGCGCAAAGTCCATTGCAAGACTCTTCCGATCATATGAATCATTCAGCACCAGCTAATTCACCATCAACGGATTCACCACAAAAGATGAATGATCAGAGTTCGCAGATGCATGATGTACACTCTGGTTCTGATGCCACCGATAACGCAGGGCATTCCCTGCACATAAACACGAAGAATCGTGAAGGCAGTGTATTGCCGCCAAATGATGGTTCCGTGCCGGATATGTCCGGTCATGTGCATCCAACGCCAGCGCCAGATTCTGTTGAAGCAGGAGTTACAGAGCGTCTTGGTGAAACCATAACAACACCAATCTATTTTACAGATTCCACAGGCAAGCGGGTCGACATTCGTTCACTAATGACATCACCCGTACTTATTGCGCCTGTGTACTATTCCTGCCCGGGCGTTTGTCATATTCTTATGAGCTCCATTGCCGGAGTGCTGCCTAGTGTGCGCCTTAGTCCGGATAAAGATTACCGGATAATTATGGTAAGTTTTGATGAATTGGACACACCGGAGCTGGCAGCAAAGAAGAAGAAAAATTTTATGCATGCACTGCATGCAGCTGACCCATCCTTCCCACCGGATGCATGGAAATTTCTTACTGGCGATAAACAAAGCATCGATACGTTAATGGGCGAGATCGGCTTTAGGTTTAAGCGTATCGGTAAAGACTTTGTGCATCCGGTTATTCTTGTGGCCGTGTCGCCTGAAGGAAGGATTACCCGCTATCTTTACGGCACTAATATTCTTCCATTTGATGTGACTATGGCGTTAACAGAAAGTGAAACAGACACGCCGCTGTTCTCTGTTCAACGCATAGCGCAGCTCTGCTTTTCTTATGATCCTAAGGGCAAAAAGTATGTCTTTGATACAATGAAAATTGCCGGATTCGGTGTGATCGGATTTGTTGTAATTCTTGCGTTGATTCTGTCCTTCGGGGGCAAGAAGAAACGGAAAAAGAAACGTGAAGAGTAAGACTGACCAGCACGCTTGTGTTTGCACTTTTTCCTTTGGCAGTGTTCATTATTCGGCACTTTCTGGTGCCTTGAAATACCACCAGTAACCTTTTGTAATAATCTTCAACCCTTTTACTACTTGATAACAGTCCGCTGATTAAGGCGCAGGAGAGCTTTACGCGGACTACCTGATGTTTGCTGTGTGATTGATTCTGAAGTTTGAACAACTATGGCAGATTCAAAACATACCTTCAATCAAGTGGAGCATACGAGTGAGAGAACGTAATCAACAGTTGTACCGCGTCCATAGAAGTACTTGGAGAGCACGACATGTTGGAGAACTTTACGAGAATTATCTTACCTTGTTGTACCGAAAGATTGTGAAGTCAGAAGATTACCTAAGATTTCAAACAAAGATGACATTGAAGTAGCCAAGCGTTAGCGGTGAAATGTGTGGATAAAAGTTTTTGAAGGGGGTCTGGGGGAAACTTTTTTCAAAAAGTTTCAGCCCAGCCGCCGGAGGCTCGTCGAAGACACAACAGGCCGAAGGCTCGTCGAAGACATAACAGACCGAAGGCATACAGAAAAAAGGAAACGCCGTGTCACCAGCCCGAAACATAGATGCATTTTATAAGCCGACGCAGGACGGCAAAGGCTGGATTCGTTCATGGCTGTTTACGCTCGACCATAAACGGATTGGCGTACTGTACTTGTACACGATTATGGCGTTTTTCTTGGTGGGCATTACGCTCGGTGGCCTTATGAGGTTCGAACTTATTCGTCCAGGCATGGATTTAATGGACGCGCAAACGTACAATGTTCTTTTCACATTACACGGCGTCATCATGGTCTTTTTTGTGGTTATCCCGAGCGTCCCTGCAACGTTCGGAAATATTTTTTTACCAATCCAATTGGGCGCGGACGATGTTGCGTTTCCGCGTATTAATTTGCTTTCGTGGTGGATGTATATTTTCGGTGCAATTTTGATCGTGTGCTCTTTGTTTACGGGCGGGGGCCCGCCGGACACTGGGTGGACGTTTTATGTGCCGTTTAGTGAGGTCACGTCTACTAATGTGAGCCTTGCTGTTTTTGCTGTGTTTATTCTTGGCTTCTCGTCAATTTTTATAGGTCTGAATTTTGTAACAACAATCCATAGATTACGGTGCGAGGGCATGACGTGGACGCGTCTGTCGCTGTTTACATGGTCGTTGTATGCAACAGGGTGGATTCAGATCCTTGCGACGCCAATTCTGGCAATAACAGTGCTCCTTGTGATGGTCGAACGTTTCGTTGGTGTCGGAATGTTCGACCCATCCAAGGGGGGCGACCCGTTGTTGTATCAGCACCTGTTCTGGATTTATTCGCATCCGGCTGTGTACATCATGATCTTACCTGCCATGGGCATTATTTCGGATATCATTCCGGTCTTCGCGCGGAAGAATATTTTCGGGTATAAGATGATGGCATTTTCGAGTCTGATGATTGCTTTCGCAGGCTCACTGGTGTGGGCGCACCATATGTTTACAAGCGGCATGAGCGATTTTGCCGTGCTGGTTTTCTCCTTTTTTAAGCTTTGTTGTCGCCATTCCTTCAGCAATTAAAGTGTTTAACTGGGTGACGACACTGTACAAAGGCTCGATTTATACTGATCCGCCGTTCTGGTACGCACTGGCATTTATCTTTCTGTTCTCAGTGGGAGGACTGACGGGGCTGGTGCTGGGCGCTGCGGGGCCGGATATTTATGTGCACGATACATATTTTGTGGTGGGGCATTTCCACTATGTAATATTCGGCGGACTGGGCTTTGGATTCTTTGCAGCAATGCATTACTGGCTGCCGAAAATTTCAGGCCGCATGTACAATTGCAGAATTGCAAAGTGGGCATGCGTCGTATTGTTCGTGGGCTTTAATTGGTTGTATTTTCCAATGCTCCTGCTGGGGCTTCAGGGAATGCCGCGCCGGTATTATGATTACCTGCCGGAATTTGCGCCGTTGCAGTTTGCTTCAACTTTGGGCTCATGGGTGCTGCTTGCCGGACTGGTTATGATGTTTGTGAACGTGCTGTACGGTACGTTTAAAGGCAAGCCTGTTGCGGATAATCCGTGGGGCGGCGAAACGCTGGAATGGAAGATTGCTTCACCATTGCCGCATGAGAATTTTGAAGAAGAGCCTGTCGTGACTTCAGGGCCATACGAGTTTTTGGATAGTGCGCGGAACGCGGGGAACGGTGATGCCTGCTAAAGATCCGGAAGTCGCAAAACTTGGAATGTGGCTGTTTTTGCTCACAGAGCTTTTACTCTTCGGCGGACTGTTTTTATTGTATGCAGCGTACTTGTATCGTTTTCCGAATGAATTTTATGTGGCGGGTAGAAAACTTAGCTTGTTTTACGGAACATTCAATACCGTCATAATGCTTGTAAGCTCGTGGACGATAGCTATGTCCATCAGTGCATTGCATAGAGAACGTACTGTGATGAGCCGAAGCATGCTGTTACTGACAGTGCTTTTAGGACTTATTTTTTTAGTGAACAAAGGCTTTGAGTGGCATAGCAAAATTTCTGAGGGGTTGTATCCCAACTCCTCCCTGTTCGCGACTAAAGCGGACGGCGAAGTTCTTTTCTTTGGATTGTATTACTTGATGACCGGTCTGCACGGAATTCATGTGGCTGTCGGGTGCGGCTTGTTGCTATTCGCATTTTGGTGGTTGAAAATAGGCAAAATTAACTGGAAAGATAATGCACTGCTGGAAAATGCAGCTCTGTGCTGGCATCTTGTAGATTTGATTTTGGGTTTTTATTTTTCCACTTTTTTTATTTGATTGCGTGAGGGTTCCTTATCATGACGCACAGACGAAAAATCCATAGTGGGTCCTATAAACAGAACACGTATGTGTTGTTGGCACTTTTAGTACTGACAATTCTTACAGTGGTTCTTTCCCGCATAGATTTTGGTCTGTTTGATGTAGTGTTCACACTTGTTGTCGCTTCGATACAAGCGTTTCTTATTGTGTACTACTATATGTATCTGAAATATGAAAAAACATTTTTCGCCTATCTTGTCCTGCTGTGTTTCTTAATGCTTGGCATCGCAATAGGTATGACTTTTTTTGATGTAGGGTGGCGCTACTAATGAGGTCATTATGGATCAGCCGATAAATCCGGTACAACAAGTAGATTTTGCATTCTACGTTATCTTTGGAATATCCATCGTACTCCTGTTCGGAATTACGCTGGTGGCGCTGTTTATGGTGTACCGTTATCACCATGAGCGGCATCCTGTTGCATCTAAATTAAAAGATAATGTATGGCTCGAAATTATATGGGTACTGCTGCCGTCTCTGCTTGTTATCTCCATGTTCTACTATGGCTGGATTGGATTTAAAGCACTGCGTTCTGTACCGGATGGTGCAATGGAGGTGCAGGTTGTAGGGCGCATGTTCTCGTGGAGCTTTGAATATCCGGACGGCAAGCGAAGCAAGGTTTTGTATGTTCCTGTAGGTACGCCAATACGTCTGAATATTACATCTGACGATGTTATTCATAGCCTATATATTCCGGCATTCAGAATAAAAATGGATGCTGTACCGGGGATGGAAACATATGCATGGTTCGATCCGAGGACATTGGGTAGTTACGATATTTTATGCTCTGAATACTGCGGCATTAAGCATGCGAATATGCTTTCCACGGTTGAAGTGGTGAGCAGGGAAGATTATGAAAAATGGCTGAAAAGTG
Organism: Halodesulfovibrio sp. MK-HDV; assembly: GCF_009914765.1. Taxonomy (NCBI): domain Bacteria; kingdom Pseudomonadati; phylum Thermodesulfobacteriota; class Desulfovibrionia; order Desulfovibrionales; family Desulfovibrionaceae; genus Halodesulfovibrio; species Halodesulfovibrio sp. MK-HDV. The sequence continues at coordinate 111,180 of NZ_WYDS01000015.1, forward strand.
AATCCAAAGCACAGCAAACGGCGGTTGCTCTGTTTGAAAACTACGGCTGTACAGGTTGCCACTCTCTGGACGGCAGCAGAGGTTCAGGCCCGTCATTGCTTAACCTGTTCGGCACAAAGCAGGTTGTTGTAGAACCTGATGGTAACGAAAAGACCATCGTCGTTGACAAGAAATATTTACGAGAGGCCATCTATGAGCCGAACAAGTCAATAACCAAAGGGTATCCCGCAGTTATGCCTTCCTACAAAGGGGAGGTGTCTGAAGATGATCTTGCGCTTATGATCGGGTGGATGACCGGAGAGATTGAAAAAAAAACGGACGGGAAAGTGCTGTTGGAAGATAACGGCTGCTTATCCTGCCATTCAACAGATGGTTCCATAATTGAAGCACCAACCCTGAAAGGCATTTGGGGTAAGCGCCTCCTGTTACAGCAGGGCGGAGTTAGTATCCGCAAAAAAATGGACAGGGCAGTTCTGGAACAAATTTTACGGAATCCGGAAACTGTGCGCGACGGAAGCTGGAAAGTCATGATGCCAGCGTATGACACCTTAACGCCTGACGAGATAACCGCCATTGCGGAGTACTTGAAGACGTTAACGGCTGATGAAGATCGTAAAAAAAGTGACAAACAATAAACAGAGGAGGGAACATGAATGTCTATCGCTTAGAAGCTAAGACGGATACACGCAGATTACTTACGAATCTGTTTGTTCTTGCGCGCGTTCCAGTCTCTGTGGCTGTGGCCGTTGTGTCTATGCTCGGTTATCTGTTGCATTCACCAGAATTTTCCATAGCACTGTTTGCAACAGGTTTTGGTAGCTTTTTCCTCTGCGCTGGTTGTTCCGCTCTTAATCAGGTGCAGGAAAAACGCACAGACGGGTACTTTTCCCGCACGATGACGCGTCCGCTTCCTCAGGGTTACATGAGTTCTAAAACGGCCATCATGATAGCAGTCCTGTGGATTTCACTGGCTATGAGTTTCTACGCCATGACTGCATCCAGTCGAACTTTGATCGTAGCCGCTATGGTGCTAGTCATTTACAACGGACTGTATACCGCCATGAAACGCCGCACACCGTTTGCTCTTCTGGTAGGGAGTATTGCTGGAGCAATGCCGCCGCTCATGGGCTGGGTTGCCGCTGGCGGCAGCATGTTCAATCCGCTTATTCTTACCAACTGCGTAATCTGGTATCTTGTGCAGATTCCGCATGTGTGGATGCGTATATACATACACAAAGAAGAGTACTTATCCCGCTTTAGTCCTATTCCTGTGAGCTATTTTGTTCTTATGCATCAAAAAATGCTTATGCGTATCTGGTACTTCGCTTATGTGTGCAGCGTTATGATCTTTGCCTTGGTGTGCACATGGGGACTTGGAGTTCCTTCGCTAGTGGGAACAATATTGGGAAGTGCTTTTTTAGCCGGAAGTATGCTGCCGTTGACGCGGCTAACGTCATTTTATCTCTTTGATATCGCATCTATATGCATATTGTTCGGAGCCGTTCTTGTGCAACTTTAGGCAACTCGAGATACAACTCTAGCCGTTGCGGGGGGATTTTTATGATCCAAGGAACAAAACTTCACCTCTATATTCATCCAGCCATTCAGCTATTGGGTATCGTCTTTGGATACATTGCAATGTACTGGGGCGCAAAACGCTTCCTAGTTGTTCATAGGCAAATGAAGTTCTCTTTTCCGTGGAATCATCATGTGCTGTACGGTAAAATAGCAATCTTTCTCTGGCTAGTTGGTATCAGCGTAGGGTTGTATTTTACCCACAAGGAGTGGAACAACTACCGCATTACAGGTGAGCATTATATAGTAGGCATGTTCATGCTTCCGTTGTTGCTCACCACATTTATTACCGGTTACTGGATGGAATTGTTCAAAAAGAAACGCGCGGTTCTGTGCGCTGCGCATGGCGCACTTGGGTTTTTGCTCTGCTTTTTTGCCTTTCTCCAGATAATTACCGGTGTTCAGGTCTTTGCACTGTTCGTCTGGTGAGGCAACGGACGTACATCTTTATTCAAAAAAAATACGCTGTCCCTACTCGTCAGAAATCAACCATTTGCATCTACGTGACAGATTACACTCGTTATGGATAGCGGAGAAAAATCAGTTTCATAAATTTACGGAGCAGTGGTTATGAGTCTAGAGCCGTATACAGCAGAGTTAATAGCAGAGATGGCAAAGCGTGAGAATTTACCCTTGCCTGTTGAACAGCTGGAAACTGTGGCAGGAAATCTGACGTACATGCGAAACCAGATTGCCGTTCTTGATACTGTTATGCTTCAAGATGAATATCTGGCTTGGAGGGATGAAGATGCAACTGTATGAGTTGTCCCTCACCGAAGCAATTGACGAGCTTGAAAGCGGAACGATGTCACCAGTGGAACTGACAAAGTCTGTCCTCGAACGTATTGCTCAAGTTGATGATATTATTGGGGCATATGTCACTGTATTTGCGGATCAGGCACTTCGTGACGCTCGCCAAGCTGAGGCTGAACTGGTTGCAGGGAAAAGGCGTAGTCCATTACACGGCATTCCGATTGCTCTGAAAGATTTATTCGATATGAAAGGAGTGGCAACGACCGCCAGTTCGAAGGTTCGCAGCACACACATGGCAACAAAAGACGCGTATGTTACTCGAGCCTTGCGCGATGCAGGAGTTGTTATTCTTGGTAAGACTCATGCGCATGAATTTGCCTTTGGTGCGATGACACCGCAAACCGGCAATCCTTGGGAGTTGAATCATTCTCCGGGCGGTTCAAGTGGTGGGTCTGCAGCAGCTGTGGCGTATGGCGGAGCATTGGCCGCGACAGGTTCGGATACAGGCGGGTCAATTCGAGTTCCTGCAGGGCTATGCGGAGTTGTCGGGCTTAAGCCGACTTACGGTCTAGTGCCGCTGGATGGCGTTGTTCCTTTATCTCCTTCGCTTGATCATGCGGGACCGATTACGCGTACGGTTGCTGATGTGGCACCGATAATGGATGCTATAGCCATCCCCCAATTAGTTGCGCATGGTTTTGGTTCAAAATTGGGAAGGGGGGTATCTGGACTACGTGTGGGAGTGCCGTCGAATTTCTTTTTTGACCAGATTGATTCGGAGATAGAAGAAAGTTTGCGGGAACACTTACGTTCATTGGAAGCATTGGGTGCCGAACTGATTGAAGTCACCGTGCCGTTAACGGATGCTATTTTGCCTACTCAATGGGGTATTGTGATGCCGGAAGCAGCTTCGGTTCATGCCGAGCCAATTCGGAAAACGCCACAACTGTATGGTGATGATGTAAGAGATTTTCTTCAGGCTGGTAGCTTGTTATCGGCGCAGGATTATCTTAAGGCCAAAAGAATGCAAGCTGCGTTACGCAGGGCATGGAGTGCAATGTTCGAGCAGATTGATGTGCTTTTTGCTCCTACAAATCCTATGGTTGCGCCGACACGAGACCAGAAGACGTTTCTATGGCCTGACGGGCAGGAAGAGAGTGTTCTCGAGACACTTATTCGGATGAATGCTGCGGCAAACCTTGTCGGATTCCCCGCATTGAGCGTGCCTGCCGGGATTCATTCTTCCGGTTTGCCTTTTGGTGCTCAATTGATAGGCCGTCCATATGACGAGGCCAGTCTGCTACAGATAGGGCAAGTGGTCGAAGGATTAAGTGAAAATGATTCGTTACGTGTTTTAATCTCCACGACCTTTTTTTAGAGTTCAGGACGCTGCTGTTCTGTTTCAATGACAAATTTTAGCTATAGCTAGATTGGGGTAGAAGAAATGATTAAGCATATCGTATGGTTTACAATGAAGGACGAAGCGGAAGGGGCGTTTGCAGAAGAAAACGCGGAGAAAGTTGCAACACTCCTGCGAAGCCTTGAGGAAAAGATTCCTTCAGTGCGATCTTTTGAAGTTTCAACATGTTTTACTTCTACCACGACAGAAAAGGTACAGGTTATCTTGTTGGCTACGTATGATGATGAAGAAGGCCTTGCAGCGTATGCTAATCACCCTGCACATGTTGCTGCTGGTGAGTTCATAGGAAAAGTCAGAGAGACCCGCAAGGCGATTGATTTCGTAGTATAACTTTTTGCTAGTATGTGTTCTTTCTGAATAAGACTTGTGTGACCTAAGCCGCGAACTACCATAAAAAATGAACTAGACTCGTAAATAAAAGTTTTGGATGGGGGTCTGGGGGAAACTTTTTTTCAAAAAGTTTCAGCCCAGCCGTCGGAGACAAAAAAACAAAAACAAAAAAAGCAACATCCAAAGATGTTGCTTTTTTTAGTACATAAATCATTCAAAACAAAACGGGGTATACTGGTAGGCTTAGTCTGCTCTGTAATGGCAGCCAATGCTTCTAGTATTTCTTTTCGCTGCCATGGTAATGATATACGCGGTAAGGCAGCCATGGAAAAGATCGATAAGCCTTTTAGAGAGCGGCGTACTCTTGTAGAAATTATGCAGGTGTTTGGAAAGATCCCTCATATCCTCGTGAGCGCGAGTTAGGCGCTGAGAGGTACGAGTAATACCTACATAGTTCCACATGGTGTTACGGATTCTGCTCCAGTCTTGCGCGATAAGAGCAGGGTCGTCGTTATGGTCGCCACCGAGCGAATTCCAATCTGGAACGACGTCACGCAATTCCTGAGTGATATTAATGTGCGCACGTTCTTTAATATGCTGAGCGGCAGTATCTGCCCATACAAGTGCTTCGAGCAGTGAGGTTGATGCAAGGCGGTTAGCGCCGTGCACACCAGTGCAGCTACATTCACCCACAGCGTAAAGACGTGCAACGGTGGTTCTACTGTGTTCGTTAACCAGAATACCGCCACAGCTATAGTGAGCAGCCGGAACAACCGGTATAGGCTCTTTGCGGATGTCCACACCAAGTTCAAGGCAGCGCTTGTAGATGGTAGGGAAGCGGGACGCAAGGTCGTGCTTCATTTCCATCGTATCAAGGTAGACGCAATCGTCGTCATTTTTGAGCATTTCATCCACGATAGCGCGAGCAACAATATCTCGCGGTGCTAAATCAGCACGTTTATCGTACTTAGGCATGAAGTACTCACCCTTGGAGTTCATAAGCTTGGCACCTTCGCCGCGCATTGCTTCCGTAATCAGGAATTTTTGCCCGGAGTGGTGGTGGAAAGCTGTAGGGTGGAACTGAACAAATTCCATGTTGTGGACTGTTGCACCGGCACGGAACCCCATTGCTACACCGGAACCGATGGAGCCTTGCGGATTAGTTGTGTGCAGGTAAATTTGACCGATGCCGCCGGTGGCAACAATGGTGTAGTCTGCTAACATGGTTTCAACGCGCTCTTCGTCTTCATTGTAGACGTAAGCACCGATGCATTCGTTCTCCAGCTCATACATGAACTGAGGGTTGTCTGCATGGTGGTGGCTTGTGAGCAAGTCGATAGCTGTTCTGTTCTTTTTGACGGTAATGTTCGGATGCGCCGTGATTTCACGAATCAATCCGTCCATAATGGCGCGGCCTGTGTAGTCTGCACAGTGCAGAATACGTGGTGCGTCGTGTCCGCCCTCTCTGGTTAAATCCCATTCGCATTCGGAAGGTGCCTTTTGTCTGGCAAAAGGAATCCCGAGGCGTTTAACCAGAATGTCTTCCACAGCATGTGGCCCTAAGGTCGCAATGTTGTGAACAGCTTTTATAGAGTTAAAGTTGTGTCCGGCAGTAAGAATGTCTTTTTCCAGCCGTTGGCTATCGTTATCATTTGCTTTAAAAACGATTCCGCCTTGGGCAAGAGGAGAGTTGCCGTGATCCAGAGAAGAACTGCATGTAATAAGTGTACAATGTACACCTTCGTCAGCAAGGCGCAGGGCAGCGGTACAACCGGCAATGCCGGAACCAATGACGAGCACCGTTGTGTAGTGACGGATATCACTCATTACAACATCCTGTTAAGCTTAAGAAAAAATAACTAAGCGCAGGCGATCAGCATACGTTCTAATGCGATTTTTGCGTCCTCGACAAGACCCGCTGGAATTGTAACAGGCTTAGCTGTACCGTTCTCCATAGCTTCAAGTGTTTTGAGCAACTTAGGCTCTGTCACGAGTGCCATGTGTGAACAGGTTGATTCCAGCAATGGGAAGATGTTCTTTGACCCTTCGTACTGGTCGGCAAGGCGCTCAACGAGGTTAAGCTCGGTACCGATGGCGATGTTAGAACCTTCCGGTGCAGCTTCAACGTACTTAATAATAAAGGATGTTGAACCGGCTGCGTCAGCTTTTCCGATAACGTCCGGGGCAGCTTCCGGATGAATAACGATCTTCACATCTGGGTATTTGGTGCGTGCAGCTTCAATCTGACGTTCGTTGAAACGAGCGTGAATTGCGCAGCAGCCAGGCCACATGATGAGTTCAGATTTGCTTACGGCGTCCATATCGATCTGGGAGCCTTCGCCTCTGACATTCAGGATGTGCCATTTCTCTTCAGGAATGCCGATAGTTTTTGCGGTGTTACGCGCAAGGTTTTTATCTGGAAGGAAGAGAACACTGTCGCCGCGCTCCATAGCCCAGCGCACCATTTTTTCTGCGTTAGCAGAAGTGCAAACAGAACCGCCATGCTTGCCGCATACTGCTTTAACAGCAACGGAAGAGTTAACGTATGTAAGCGGAACAATTTTACGACCGGATTCTTTAATGCGGGTGAGTACTTTGTCTACAAGAGTGTATGGAGCCATTTGAGACATAACACAGTTGGCATCGTCTTCCGGTAAATATACATTCTGCCCTTCACTAGCGAGCAGCTCTGCTGATTCGCCCATGAAATACACACCGCAAAAAACAATGTGCTTGGCATCAATGGTTGTCACTTTACGTGCAAGTTCGAGAGAATCGCCAGTTAAGTCAACGTGGCGTATTACGGCATCATTCTGGTAATGATGACCCATAATAATAAGGTCTTCACCCAGTTTTTCCCGAAGCTCGGTAATTCTTTTTTGATACTGGTTCATTATCTATTCTCCAGATTCAGTTTGCGACAAAATAGTACATTGCAGCGCACCCATAGGGTACTTGTTTCCGTACGGCTTGAAATTGTGCCTACGGCTGACGTGCGTTATTTTGAAAAAACAAAAAAGTTACATGCTATTAACTGTTCATGAATACTAGTTTTTTCTCATACACTGCATTGTACAGGGCTGTTTCAATCTGTATAATGAGGACTTATTCGCTTACAAGCATGCTGAAATCTGCAATAGGAGCAGAATGGGTCAGTCTTCCGACAGATATGTAATCCGGTCCTAGGTCAGAAGCAAGAGCAATACTACGAATTGTTTCGAGTGTTACGCCGCCGCTGGCTTCGGTTTCAATAGATTCAGGAATATGTTTAAGTGCTTCCTGAACAGCGGGAATATCCATATTGTCCAGCATAATTCTGTCTGCATGGCAGGCAACGGCTTCGTGTACCTCTTCCATGTTACGACATTCAACTTCAATTGGAGGACACGGAGAATATGTTGCGCGCAGTTTTTCTACCGCAGCAGTCATATTGCCCGCAAGGTCAATATGGTTGTCCTTCAGCATGAGCATTTCTGTTAAATCTTTACGGTGGTTCTGCCCGCCACCCATAAGAACAGCATATTTTTCCGGATAACGCAGGCAAGGCAAAGTCTTACGCGTATCCAATAAGGCAGTGCCGGAACCTTTAAGCTGATCAACATACAGCTTGGTCAGGTTCGCAATGCCAGAAAGATGTGTTATAAAATTAAGAATGATACGTTCTGCTTTTAGCAAATGACTCGCATCGGCCTTAATAGTTGCTACTACGGTTCGGTCTGGAACAAGATCGCCTTCATCGGTAAGGGCATTCCATGACCATTCCGTATCAGCACAAGCGTCCATGATAAGCGGAATAAGCGGAAGACCAACGACTAGCGTGTCTTCTTTGCTGATAATCTGCGCAGATAACGTGTGACCTGGAGGAAAAATTCCTTCCGAGGTCAAATCCGGTCCATCTTCGTCTAACGCAAGTTTGATAGCGCTATTCAGGTGGATTCGGGCGTTATTTTGAAAAAATGAGTCAAATTTTTCTGTATGCATGGATTGTGTTATTGACCCTCTTAATGGTAGAGGCACAAAGCCAAGTGGGTGGGGGTCGTTCCATCCCTCTTAGGCGGTGTTTAGGTGGCTGCGACAGTTTCGTCAAGCGGTCTTGACAAATGATAAATTTCACACGCTCGTGGGTCTCAGGTGGTAGAGCATGACTGATACAAAAAAGCAGCATGACAAACAAGATGAAGTCGCGAAAACTTCTGAAGAAAATAAGGTAGTTACGTCCAAAAACAACTGCCCTGATGAAGTGAAAGCGATTTTTTCTGGCGAGTTTGCCCACCCGGCAGACGCCGCTGATCATATAGAAAATCTCTCCATTGAGAAGCAGGTTTGCATGATGGAGCATCTTTCTACCGAAGATGCTGCTGAAACTCTTGCCGAAATGGAAGACCGTGCCCAGACGGATATTATTGAGAACCTCGACGTTGACGTGGCTGTTCGAATTCTTTCGGAGATGTCACCGGATGATGCGACTGACGTTCTTGATGAACTGGATGAAGAACATAGGGATGTATTGCTTGAACGGTTAGAAGACGACGATGCGGAAGAGATTCGTAATCTGCTCGCTTTTGATCCGGATACTGCTGGTGGTATCATGAACACCGAGATTATTATTCTCGGGCAGGAACTCACCGCAGATCAAGCTATTATGCACATTCGTCGTGAGATGGAAGATAAAGAGATTCCATACTATGCGTATCTTGTGGACGACGCTGAACGTCTTGTAGGTGTGCTTTCCTTACGTAACTTGCTTCTGTGCCGTCCCGGTACTGTTCTTGAAGAAAAACTTTCCGATCAAAGTCTTATTTCTGTTCTCTTTGATGAAGATAAAGAGAACGTAGCGCATATTTTGTCCCGTTACAACTTCATGGCATTGCCTGTTGTGGATTACGAAGGCAGACTGCTCGGTGTTGTTACCTATGATGACGTCATCGACATTATTCATGACGAAGCTACAGAAGATATGCTCGGCATGGTTGGTGCGGGTCAGGACGAAACCGTCGATACCCCATGGCTGGAATCTGTAAAGGTTCGCCTGCCGTGGTTGTTTATTAATATGTTGAACTCCAGTGTGTCTGCGTACGTAGTATTCCTGTTTGAAGGCTCCATCGCGCAAATGGCAATTCTTGCTGTACTTATGCCGATTGTAGCAAACCAAGCAGGAAACACTGGTCAACAGGCGCTTGCTGTTATGATTAGGCAGCTGGCAGTAGAGCGGTTTGACCGCGGTAAAAGCTGGAAGGCAGTACTGCGTGAAGCCAAAGTAGGTGCGTTGACCGGGCTTATTGTAAGCCTGCTCGTTATGCTGGGAGTATTCCTCTTTACACAGAACCTGCTACTTGCTCAGGTCATGGCTGCTTCTTTAGGGTTGGATATGCTATTGGGCGCACTTGCCGGTGCATCCATACCGCTGATTCTTAAAGAACTCGGACGTGACCCTGCTCAGGCATCAAGCATATTTTTAACCGCGATAACCGATGGATGTGGTTTCCTTATCTTCCTTGGTTTAGCGACAATGTTTATTGTATAACGTATCTGATTATTCCAAAGTTTAAGAAAACGCCCCCGATGAATGTATTCATCGGGGGCGTTTTTTTTATGCGTATCTACCAATAAACAAAGAGATACAGTTCAAATAGCAAAGGCGTGGCTTGGGCAAGCAGGTGTAGAGTAAATATTCTACGGCATTTTTGACAGAAAGGAGAATTCTAGTATTCTGAAAGTAGGCTCTCGATTCTACTGGTCATCATTTATTCATTGGGCATCTCTGGCAGAATGAGTTTGTCTGTTAACTAGCAAGGTTGATTGAACTCGACATAGCCATACTCGACATAACTATATTCAATATGCTCATGCACAAGATTGCCAGTAACGAGGAGCCAGCTGTTTTTTGAAATTATTCAGATACGTCAGGAGAGTTTTTCTAATGAAAACCAAAATGATTGTAGTGTTAATATTTCTGGTTTGTTTCTCGCTTATTGTTCCTGAGGCTAAGAGTACAGGGCAAGCTCCAAAGGACGCACGACAGTTACCGGAACTGGCAAATCCTACTGGGCAAGCACCAAAGGATGCGCGATTTTTGCCTGCAATGGTTGATGAGTTGCGAGGTGATCCATTTTCAGATTTTGGTCGTAGTTGGCAAAATGCGCCCAGTAATGCCTTTGTATATCAGCAAATAAGCCGAGCCTTTCCTACAGCTGTTGTTTGGAGGGGAGATAAGAAAGAAGTATCATTCGAATATGACATTCAGAATCTTCGAGGCATTACCTTTGAAAATTTGTTAGGTAAAAAAGAATCGCTCGGGAAATTGCTGGATCGAACCTATACAAATGGCTTCTTGGTACTCAAGGACGGTAAGATTATCACTGAGGCGTATTTCAATGGTCTTGCTCCGCACGTCCGTCATCATCTGATGAGTGTTTCCAAGTCGATGACGAGCATTCTTTTTGGTACCTATGTTGATGAAGGTAAGATCAAGTTGGATGAATTGGTTACTACCTATATACCGGAACTGGTAGGTACTTCATGGGATGGTGTGAAGGTTGTTGATGTTTTGGATATGCGTTCAGACGTTCAATATAGAGAAGAGTTTGATAATCCGGTGGCTGAAGTTTGGATGCATGAGGCAGCAGTCGGATGGCGAAATGTCGGTCTAGGTAGACCTGCAACCAACCGCCAGTTCCTTACTGCAATGAATAAATATGAAAAGCCTGATGGCCTTTTCCATTATCGTTCAAGTGAAACAGACATACTTGGATGGATAATGGAGCGTGTAACGGGGATCGGGGCAGCAGAATTAATGAGCCAAAGAATTTGGAAGAAGCTGGGCGCTGAAGAAGATGCCCAGTGTATGGTTGATAGAGAAGGCGCAAGTGTTGTGATGGGTGGTTTTGGTGCGACACTGCGCGATATGGCTCGCTGGGGACAGATGGTCGCTAATGGTGGTCGTTTTGACGGTCAGCAGATTGTTTCTGAAGAGTGGATAGAACGACTTCGCCAGGGAGACCACAACGCCTTTAAGAATTATTACAAGATGCTCCCTAAAGGCGCTTATTCAGGACAATTCTGGATAACAGATAACAAGCGAAAAATTATGTCGGCGTTGGGGTACGGTGGACAAATGGTTTATATCGATAAGGACATCGATTTGGTCATAGTTAAGTTCTCAACTTGGGATACACCTAATTATGATTACGCCATAGATACATTCAGGGCTTTCGAAGCGGTTTCAAATTATTTCCGATAGAAACGCAGTTTCGAAAAATGAACTTGTTTGAAAATTTGGGGATGAGAACAAGAAACCCCCTCTTAAGTGCAGAGCGCTTGAGAGGGGGTTTCTTATACAGTTGTTAGCTAAGAAGCTGTCATGTCGCCCACAAGGTTATGCAGTTCGTTAGACATGGCTGCGATTTCCTGAATGGAGGTTGCGGAGACGCTGATACCTTCAGAGGATCTCTGGACAGTTTCAGCAACTTCCTCAACGGAGCGTGCAATCTGTTCGGATACTGCGGACTGCTCTTCAGATGCTGTGGCAATTTCGCCCACCTGTGTTGAGTTCTGATCAATAAGACCCATAATCGTACGCAGTGATGATTCGGACTCACTTGCAAGCGCGCTGGCTTTTTCAACAGTAATTGCAGAGTTGCCTACGATTTCAAAGTTGTGCTGAGCAGCAGACTGAATAGTGCTTACACTTTTTGATACCTGTTCGGTGGCCTGCATGGTTTTTTCTGCAAGCTTACGAACCTCATCAGCAACAACCGCAAAACCACGACCTGCATCACCGGCACGTGCAGCTTCAATCGCGGCGTTCAGTGCGAGCAGGTTTGTCTGGTCTGCAATGTCTGAAATAACATTCATGATGGAACCGATGGCATCAACCTGCCCGCTCAGTTCCGTAGTGTTCTGCTGAAGTGCTTTGGTTGTTTCGCTTACTTCGGAAATGGACTGCACTGAGTTGAAGACAACAGAGGAGCAGTTTTCAGATTCTTGTTTAGCTTCCTGCGCGTTGGTATGCGCTTTGGCTGCGTTCATAGCAACTTCGGAAACAGAAACGTTCATCTGCTCCATAGCTGTGGAAGTTTCTGCGGTGCGCTGTGTCTGAATTTCAACGCCGTCGCTTACGTCTTTAAAGTTGTCAGCAAGGTTGTTGCTGTTTGCTTTAAGGCGAATAGAAATTGTTTCAATTTCCTGCGCTGCTGACTGGATTCTACGCTGGGCACTGCGGATCTCTGTCTGATCAAGCAGAACCTGCATAACACCCACAGCCTGACCATCTTGAATGACCGGAACAGCAATGTAGTCAACATCAAGAGTCTGGTTATGAGCCTTCGCAGTGGTTGAGGCTTTCTGGATTGATTTTGATTTGATGGCGTTGGTACAAGCGCATCCCACAGACTGGAAGTCTTCTGTCGCAAACAGGGTGGAAGACGGCTTACCTTTGCATTCTCTCAACGTTGTATTGGCAAGGGACAGAGCAAGTGTGTTGGCATACAGAACGTTAAGGGATGAATCGAGCATGAGAACAGGAAGCGGCAGGGCATCCGTAAAGTGGGTGAACATGTCCGCCATGCTGTTCGCATTGTCGAGAACACGCTGATAGCCACCGGCCAGTTCGCACTCGGTACTTCTTGCCATAATGTCACCGGAAGCAATGGCGGTAACAAGCGTGTCTAATTCACGTTCCATATCAGAAACGGTGTTGCCCATCTTGGTAAGAGCGTTGGCAATGGCACCGATTTCGTTTTCTTCTGTAATCACAAGCTGAGCAGACAGGTTACCTTTGCTTAATGAATTAGCAAAAGCATGGATGAGAGACAGCGGCTTGGTGATGGAGCGGGAGGTAAAGAAAGATAAGAGCAGTGTAATGAGCAGCGTTGCGGCGGCGTACATGAGCAGGGCGTTGAGTGATTCAACGTTGTTGGCTTGCATTTTAGGACCCAGAATGTCCTGATCAGCCATAACAGAAAGTTTTACTTTTTCTGCTTTAGATGCTGCCAATTGTCCATGACTGGTAATGTCTTTATTCAGCTCACGCAGAGTTGTAATGCTACCGTAGAGCTTTTGTACGATATCTGTGTACTGAGTAAGGAGAGATGTACAACGTCGATAAGCGCTACGCTCGGTTGAGTCGTACATATATTTTTCTGCAACAAGAAGCTGTTCCTTAGTACGGATCATTAAGGAATTGAGATGATCCTTATTAAGCGTAACCGTCGGTGCATACAGCGCTGTAAGAATGCTCATGCGTGCCTGTGTAAAGGCGATAGCGCAATTGGACAGCGCCTGTACAAACTGTGGGTTTGTTCTACCGGAAGTTTCAATGGTGTCATTCAGCGCGCGATCTAATAGAATCGTAACGTTTTGTCCCTCAGATCGTTCCTGAATGGCTACATTGTTTACATCACGGTAGGATGCAAAGTCTGCGACAATTTTGTTTGCGTCTTGTTCAATAGAAGTCACAAGCTCAGCACGCTTCGGATTTTGAATTTCTTTCTTAGCAGTAATTAGAAATTCTAAAATGTTTGCTTCACGAGTCTGATATTCATTAAGGGCTGCCTGCGAAGAGTTCTTAATGTATTCATTTGCAGCAATATTCATAAGCAGAATATTTGCTTGAAGTCTGCCAGCGAGGTTTGTGTCACGTGCAAGTGCACGGTACGAAGCAAACCCGTCTTTATTGTTTTGTAGGTTAACAATAGATTCTGTTGATAAGAATGCCATTGCAATAAGTACAAGGGAGAATCCACCCCAAATCTTTACAGTAACGCGTAGGTTTTTTAGAAACTGCATATTCTCTCTCAAGTAGTTAAGAAGTTAGCAATGCAATGAGAGCGTAGTAATATTATAAAATTCATGCTGAACACCGTTTAAATAGAGTGCAAAGCAGAGTAACTAAAATACATGCACAAAATATATGCCCCCGCCCTCTATACTTTTTATATATGCAATAAAAAAGTATGTAGGCACCCAATAGCCACATGCTGTCGGGTGTACATGTATAGATAGTTGATCGGCTGGTTTAAGTTTTTGCTTAGGTGGCGATGTAAATAAATATTTACTTTTGTGCAAAGCATTTATTTTCAGATAGTTAAAGTGTTAGATTGTGAAAAAGTGCAATAGGGGACAGCATGAAAGCTCTCCATGAAGCCATGGAGAGCCTGAGATTGTGAATTTTTGTAAAAATAGATAGGGGGCGATATGAGCACTTGCGTGATTGGGCCGCCGCTTATGCCGCTTTGCGGGAATTGTGTTTACAAGACGCCGTCACAGGAGAGGTGAAGCAAAATTTTTTGCTCTTAATGGGGTGAGCATGAGCTAAGTGGCACAAGGGGATTGAAATAGTGGCGTAAACTCTTTTTTTTATTTTAACTGGACTTCTACACTGAGAAATTTGCATGATTCCGTGTGAGGAATTCGGAAATTAACTTGGCTACACTAACTCAATATCAAAGTTTCGTAGCAGCGAAACTGCTTCCGGCAGGGAGAACTTGGCCTGCTTAATTGTGTTCTTTGAAACATCAATGGCGTATCCGTAGGCAGTGGATAAATCTGCTTGCGTGAGGATTGTGTTATCGAAAAGACAGCCGCCCAAGTTGCAGTCATCAAAGACCGCGTGGGTCAAATTTGTATCAACAAAAGAAGCACCATCGAAAGAACAGCCTTTGAAGATGAAATATTTCAGGTTCACATCCGGAAAGACTGCGTTATCCAAAATACAGTCAGTAAAGTCTGCCTTGAAGAGTCCTCTCACGCTACCCCAGTTGATGCCCATAAGTTTACAGCCTATGAATTTAACATCAAAGACATGGGTTCCCTCAAACTTTGTCAGGGACACATTGCAGTGCTTGAATTCGCAGTTGTCAAACGAACTGTGGCTGATGTCTGCGTATTGAAATGAGCATCGTTCAAAGGTGCAGTTGAAGAAGGATATGTCGCGAATCTTTTCATCGGATAAGTCTTGTCCGACAAATTCTCTGTCTTCGTATTCTTCGCGTGTAAAGTAGTTCGCCATGGTGCTATGTCCCTTACTGTTTGAAATATTGAAAGACACGGTATGATGACAATCATACCGTGTCTATTCTTAAGACTTAAATTGTCAATATTAGATAGGACGGAAAATTACGCCCAATATTTTTGATCTACGGATGGTAGACGGTGGGTGCCTTAATTCAAATGATCAAGGTTACCCACAGCTATCAAATCGTTTTTTTTTGCATTACGACAACGGATTTAATGAGTGTGAACTATTAGGGATTAAAAATTTACACCAAGTTGGAGCCAGAACATGTTGCTTTTAGTTGTTCCACCAAAGCCGCCGTTGTAGCCTGCGATGGCGTAGTAGTTGTCTTTGGTTATTGTGATGTTTGCTTCCGGGGTGAATGTTGTATTTTCATCCTGATCGATAACAAGTTGGGTTTCATTGCCAAGTTGCATAGAGTTGGAAATTTCCCCATCTGTGAGGATTTGGGTGATACCTACACCTATGAGCGGGATAATTCTGCAATTTCCATCTGCAACAAACGTTTTTGTCCACTTCAGGCGCGCAGTACCATAGAGTTCATTGTTATCCATGGTGCCGTAGGTAGTGTCTGCTGAATCCATGTTGTTTGTCGTGAACGGATCGCGGTGCTGCCATACGTATTCCAATCCTATTTCAGGAATAATGGTATGTCCGCCTATCATCCAAAGATAACCAAGGTCAGCTTCAGCGCGGATGCTTACGGAGTCGTAGCGTGCAGTTTCACGGTTAGTTGGATTATCATCCGTCATGTCACTATCAACGTAGAAGAAGGAAGCCTCGCCTGAAAGTAGGAAGTTATTCTTAAGACGTGTAATGCCATGAAGACCACCATAAAACGTGTCGACAAATTCTTTTCTGTCTCCGTAATCTTCTCCCGTGTATCGAATATCACCTCGTGTATATCCTGCATGGAAGCCTAAGTAAGTGTCATTAAGCTCTTCGTTTACGTTGTAGTTGTATCCAAATACAAAGCCATAGGTATTGCTGTTGTAACCGGAGCTCGCTGAGTCGCTGGAATTGACATAGACAGGGCGCATGAATACGGAATGCCGAGTCGGTTGCTTGGCAGTTAATACAGGGAGAATATTCGGGCTTGAAAGAGATGCGACCATGGTAGTGGAGGCGCTTGAAACGCCATGACTATCAAGAGTGTCGTTTGGTTGTTGGCTTGTGTCTGAAAGAACGTTGAAGAGCATTTGTGAGGTAAGATTTTCATGTATAATTGCATGAATATTATCTTCCAGTTTCATGCTTATCAAAGCCTGTTTTAGTGGTGTTGAAACTTTAGGGACGTAGTTCAAACCAATTCGTTGTGGTGTTGACAGTGTTCCAGAGAATAATTCCACGTCAACACCCGGAGGAACATTAATAGATGCTAATGATGCAAACTGGTTAGGGGTTGCCGCTTTCTGTTCTGCTGTTTCTTGTTTCCACAGTCGTGGGATGTCATATAGGCCGTCTTTGTAATCATCTGCCATATGCACAACAAGTTCTGTATTATCAAAGGTTACAGTATTGCCGGGAGTTGAGTATACTGTTCCTTGATACATACGGTTAAATTCATCCTGCGTATTTCCGATTTCCATGGCATATCCGGTAATACGTAGATTTGCACCTGTCACAATCTGATATGCGGCGTGGGCTTGGTCTTCAGGAGCAATAGATGCTGTAATGGATGGGTTCATTTGGGAGAAAACATTAATTAACCCTGATGAGTATAGAGTTGCATCCTTTTTGATATACATCCCATAGGCGCGGGCGGTAAGCGGACTACCTCCGCTATCAGTGTTAATAGCACCACCAGTCACACGCACATCAATAGTTCCAGTGTTGGTTATGGTAGCTGCACTTGTCTCAAGACCATACCCCATTGTGTAGTTGCTAGGGGGGCTGCTTATAGTGTTGCAGCTAGCGCCGTTAACTACGACAGAAATATTTCCAGTGTTGTGAAAATTGTCAGTTCCAGAGCGAAGGCCGGAGGCGAATACGGTGGCAGGCAGGGTTTTGCCAGATGCTACATACGTGCCGCCAGTGGCAGTGACTGTTACATCACCTTCGTTGGTAAGGCTTTTTTTACTGTATACCCCGTAAGTAACATTGTTTTGCTTCGATCCCGTGCTTGTTCCGCCAAGACTTTCAACAGTGACTTTTCCGTGGTTTGTAACGTTTTCCCCAGACACCCCAGTGGCATTAATTCCGGAGTCTATTCCGGTGCCTGCTTTTGCATACACAGAAATGCCACCATAGTTGACGACTTCACCTGCTCCACTAATACCATACGCAGTGCTTCCGGCACGAGCATATGTTTTAGTAGAGGTAGTAGTGCCGCCTTGTCCTTCTACAGTTATATTTCCTCTGTTGGTAATACGTACTCCAGACGCATTAGACTTAATGCCGTATGCAGTAACATCCGCATTACTCTTTGTGTTAGTTCCGCCACGAGCGATAATATTGAGTGATCCAGTGTTCTCAATTTCGCCAGAATTTCCTTTGTGCAGAATCCCTGTGGCCTGTGCAATCGTGGAGCCCATTGCCTCGGCCTGCGTGCGTCCGCCGTGTGCTTCAACGGTAACATCACCGTGTACCGTGAGTAGTGCACCATCTCCTGTTGTCTGTATGCCTACCACGCTTGCACGAACATCCGGCACGGTGGTTGTTTTCTCAAGCGCCTCTGTATTTAGCGCCCCTCCACCTTTTCCAATGATGGTCATTGATGCGTCAGAAGATGTGGTAATGCTACCAACGGATTCGATTCCTACAAGGTTTATAAATCCGCTAGTGGTGGGCTTATTAAGTCCTGAAGCCGTGATCTGTATGTGCTTACTGACATTGAGGAGCATGCCTGAAAACTCATTTTGGATGCCATATAGGTAGATATTATTCTCATCTAGTGACAGTTCCTCATACTTAATAGATGAATCAACCGTGTATGATTCGGGAATCTCGGGGTCATCTTCTTTCTGAAAGTAGATTCCCCAGTAATAGTTTTTTGAGTCCCATGAATCTCTATACGGGGATGTAAATTCACCTCCGGATGACGTCTGTGCTGTTGGATCTATTATATTTTGAGGATGATACGGCGCGGCTTTTGCGCTAAACGGACAGCAGAGTATAAGTGCCATAGCGAAACATATTCCCCCTCTTATCCCTAATTTCCCCTTCGTCGCTGTAATGTATTTTTTCATACGTCCCCCCCCTTGAGGTTTACCAACATGTTTGAATGCCACTAACTGTTCTTTTGTTAGTGCATATATAAACTCACGCCGCTACATATATCTCTCATTCTAATTAACTGATATTATTAAATTATAATTGAAATAATGTAAAACTAATTCCAGCTGGCCAGTGCATGAATAGTTATGTGGCTTTCTACTGTGCATGGCACCTGAAAATTAGAATGTAGAAGGACTAGGTTATACCTAATCTGTAACGTGTGGATAAGGGGAGCGTTTCGTGAAAAGGGCAGAGTTTTTCCCTCTGATAACATGCCGTAGGCTTTCAGCTGATGAGTTCATCCAGCATAAAAAAACTCCCCAAATCATACGATCTGGGGAGTTTTCTGTTGACCATTAGCCGTTACTTAGTGCGCATGCTCTGGGAGCACGGCGTGGACACGTCTAGCAAGATAGATAAACGGTGTATCCAGTACAGAAACGATAGCTTTAAATATAACTGTGGTGATGAGGATTTCCACGAGAACTGCTGTCGGGAATACACCATAGAAGGCGATAAGACAGAAGATTGTGGAGTCGATAAGTTGCGAAACAAGCGTTGATGCGTTGTTACGCAGCCACAGCATTTTGCCGTTTGTTTTTTCTTTCCAGAAATGGAATGCCCAAACATCATGCGTTTGTGATGCAAGATACGCGAGCATAGAAGCAACTGCGATGCGTGGAAGGAAACCAAAAATAGCTTCCAGATGCGGCTGTACAAAATCGTCTGCAGCAGGTGCAAAATGTAAAGCAATTTGCATGTACACTGTCATAAGGACGAGTGTAATAAACCCGAGCATAACGCCTTTTTGTGCCTCGCGTTTTCCGTAGAATTCGCTAAGCATGTCGGTTGCTAAGAAAACACCGGCGTACAAAATATTACCAAGTGTTGTTGTAAGCCCAAACAGCTCTACTGTTTTAAGAACCTGAAGGTTACAAAGAAGAAGGTTGAAGACAATAACGGCAAACAGGCCGACCTTGCCAAAGAACCTATAGAGCATCAGTGCAATACAGAGATCTGTAATTGCGAAGCTAATCCATAATAGTTCGTTCATGACGAATACTCCTTGAAGCGATTAAAACCGGGAAAACAGCCCGATTTGTCGGCCTCGTAAATAGGCTCTAATCGTCATGAGGTCAAGTTGCATAGCCTCCGGCAACCAGCAGGCTTTTGTCAGGATACAGAATACTCATCTGATTTTTGCCACTGTCTTTGGCTTGATAGAGCGCTGCGTCAGCACGGCGGATAATTTCCACTGGCGACTCTTCATGGGTATGATCAATACATGCTACGCCAATGCTAGCGGTCACGTTAAGTATACCCTTGTCAGTTACGAAGCTGTGCTCTTCAATCTGGATGCGGATTCGCTCTGCCAGCATTGTTGCGTGGCTGGCAGAAGTACACGGCAGTAATACCGCGAATTCTTCACCGCCGAAACGTGCAATGTAATCGGATGTGCGGAGCGAACTTTCGAGAATTCTGCTCAAATCTTTTAATACGTCATCACCGGCAAGGTGTCCGTATGTATCATTAATATTCTTGAAGTTGTCGATATCGGCGATCATCAGACATAAGGAGTGACCGTAGCGTCTGTGTCTGGTGTTTTCTTCTACAATACGGGCATCAAAATGACGTCTGTTGTAGAGCCGTGTTAGTCCGTCAATATCTGCATTGTGCTGGGCGGCTGTATAAAGCATGGCATTATTAAGCCCCAGTGTGAGATGCGAGATTGCGGAACGTAAAATTTGTATCTGATCTTTTCCAAGCTGCGGGTGTTCATGGCACTGAACCAGTACCACGCCAAAGTTTGCGCCGCCGTGTTCAAGATCGATAGCAAGGAGTGTGTCAGAAGAGGGCAGGATTTCTGTTTTAACAGTGCCCATGTAGTTCATGTCTATGCTGACTACACCATCGCCGAGTAAACGCTGTGCGTGCGTTTTCAGCATTTCTGTCCATGCGCGTGCAACGTCGTTTTTCTCGCTGCCTGCAACATAAATAGTGGCGTGTACATTTTCAGAGACCTGCGGAGACCAGCAAATAGCATTTATAGCTGATACTGGAAGCAAGGTTTTAAGCTCTGTCTGTGCTGCACGTAAAATTTCTGCTGGATCAAGATGCTGTGTTACTTTTTCCAAAAACGACACAATAAAGCTGAGCATGTCGTTTTTGCGTTCAAGCATTTCACGCTCAAGACAAATCTCGCGTGTCATGTGCATTATGTCTTGATACAGATTCTGCGTTTCAACCGCGGAAAGCAAAACGTCGCGGGCACGCTCTTTTGTAATAGGCGGCTTGATGATTTCGGTAAAACCACACTCCAGCAGAGATTCAAGCTCTGCAAGATCGTAGTCCCCACCCATAATCAGAATGCGTGAAGTAACATCTATATGTGCTGTGTCACTTGATGGCAGTGTCTTAAGAGTATCCCACCCCTGCTTGGATATCCAAAGTAGACACGGCTCGTCTGTTTCCAACTGGTCCACTGTAGGAGTGACACCGATGGGAAAGCAGCTAAGTGCAAAGCGACCACCAGCGGCGTGCTGGATGACATTTGCATCTTCATCACTGATGCCCAGTCCCCACATGAGCTTCTTAGTTTGGCCGTTCACGGTATCCTCCCAAAAAAAATTGCGGCAAGATTTGCCGATCAAAATGATAATAGTGGCGTATGTAGTGGTTTAGCAAAGAGTGTGCCGAATAGTTCATGATCTTGGTGCTCTAGGAGGAGAATGAATAGAGGAAGCGGGGAGGTGGTGAAAAGTCAAAATAATGACTCACAAGATTATGGAATTTCTCAGTATAACGTAGCTAAAGGATGAGCAAGAAAAAACCCTCGTGAGACGAGGGTTTTCTAAGATTCAGCAATGTTTAAAATATAAAATTAGAGCGCAATTAAATATAAAAAGAATAACGAAAAGGGATTAGGAACTCTACGTAGAATAAATAAAATTTATTTTGAAAAAAGTTCTTTTGTTGTCATCGCAACCTCTTTCGCAATCGTTTTACTGCTCAGCATGGCAAGGTGACTTACTGGCATTGTTTTAACCACATTCCAGCCCCTTGGAGGAGTTGAAACACTTTCCTGCGGCAAAACCATGTTGTCTACAGGGGAATAAAATGCATAGCACGGCACAATCGGCATTTCTTGTGTTGCCTCACGTTCTTCAATCTCTGAAATCAGCTTGCCTTTAAAGTCCAGCTGCTGACCAAGATATGTTGCGGAAAATGTAGCCAGCTTACTACCAAGCATTGGTGTACCTAGCGTAATCACTCCAGCAACCTTGTCTGCGTGTTCAGAGGTTGTAAGCCAATTGCGCAGCAGCAACCCGCCAAGGCTATGGCCGATAAGTACTGGTTTTGAGTCCGGCGCTTGCTTCAGCACCGCTTCCAAGTACTTGTCCAACTCAGCGCTCACCACATCAAACGGTTTACGGCTTGAGTAGTAAAAGGTTGCGCAGTTCCCAAGTCCCACCTTTCCGAACCAATGTCTGAAAAGAACCCAGGCGGAGCTGTTATGAAAAAGCCCATGAACCATAATGATCGGTGAATCTGGTTCCGCAGGTAGTTTCGGAACTCGCTTGCGCCAATACTGCAAAAAAGTCCCGCCAAGATAAATGCTGAAGCTGAAAATTTCTGCGCAAAAAGCTGAAAAAACTCCACGGCGCGCGGCGTGCAGTGCAGCGTCACGCGAAGAGAACAAACTTTCTATGCGGGATTGGTGCTCGTACCAAAACAGTATGTACGTAACAACAGCCACCACGAAGCATGTAATCATGAATAGTAGGGCGAATGTGATAAGTAATGTCATAGGTGCGCCTGAGGTTTTGTTTTTGTTTGAGAGAGAGTGTGTGGGGGTGCCTCCGGCGGGCAAGGGGCCAGCCCCTTGCATCCCCGCGAGAGGAACGTCCTCTCGACTGCGATGAGTATTTTGAACAGGTCAGGAAGACCCACTATTCGTCACGTTGACGGTGACTCATTCTATTTAAGTCTTCAAGAATGCTACCAAGCTGTATTTATATTCTGCTAGTAATAATAAAAGGTTAGAATGGAAAGCATTTTA